>JAASSM010000506.1 GCA_021767885.1 bacterium
CCTGGTCGCGGTCGTGCCAGACCATGCCGCCGATGGCGCCCCCGGGGGGCGTGCCCACGTCCACGCGGGCGACGAAGCCCAGGGCCACGCCGGCGTCGATGCCGAAGCTCACCGTCCGTGGCTCGCTCGCCTCGCCCGGCGTCCACTGCCCATCGTCGTCGGCGAAGGCGAGGTCGATGCGGGCGCCGGGGCCGGTCTCCTCGTTGTCCGCGTCCAGCACCGTGGCGGTGGCCGGGATCAGCGAGACGAAGGTCAGGCTCACCGGCTCGCCGAAGGCCTGGTCGCTGGCGTTGAACACGGTGAGATCCACGCGCAGGGCGCCCTCCGTGGCGTCGTAGCGGACGTCCTGGCCACGGATCAGCAGGGGCGCGCCCGGCGGGCCGTCGGTGGCGCCGGCGAGGGCGGCCTGCATCTCGAAGACCGGGGCCTCGGTGCTGATGGTCCCGCGCAGGACGCCGCTGGCGGCCTGGTCGGCGGTGGTCCGTGGTGCGGTGGCGTCGTCGTCGCCGCAGCCGGTCAGGGCGAGCGTGGCGAGCAGCGCCATGGCGAGGTTCCGGGCGAGGAGGTGCGGAGGCATGGGGCGCTCCCTTCATGAGCGACAGGATGGATGACCTGCCTCACAGGCTAGGTGGAAACGAGACCGGGCGCCGCTCTCGCGACGCCCGTTCCCGCTCCGACCCCACCGGGGTGTGGTGGACCCTCGACGCGGTCCGCGGGTGTTCCCCGCGACCGGACGGTCACTTCACGAGGGTCAGCTTGGTCACCTCCTGCTGATCGCCCGCGCGCAGGACGGCCAGGTAGCTGCCGGCGGCCACGCCCCGCCCACGGGCATCGCGCCCATCCCAGCGGACGGCATGCTCGCCGGCGAGCCAGGGGCCGGCGGCGAGGGTGCGGACGCGGCGGCCGGCGGGGTCGTACACCGCGAGGGTGATCTCGCCGGTCCGGGCCAGGCGGAAGCGCAGGGTGGTGGCCGGGTTGAAGGGGTTGGGGGCGGCCGGCAGCAGCGCGGTGGCAGCCGGGGGCGCCTGCAGGGTCGCGGTGACGTCGGCCTCGGCGCTGACGGCGGCCATGGCCACGGGGGCGGCGCGACCCTGGTCCACCCAGGCCTGGTAGAGGCGGTCGCCGAGGTCGTTGGTGGTGTTCTCGTCGCGCAGGAAGGTGACGTACTCGCCGCTGATGGACTGGTAGTAGAGCGTCACCTCGGCCCGACGGACCGTGGCCGGCAGGCCGTACTGGACGAGGTCGTGGTGCTGGCCGTCGGCGTAGACCGCACCCACGGGCGCGCACTGCGCCGCGGTGAAGGCGGCGTTGTCGAAGCCCCGCGGCGGGATGCGGTTGTCCTTCCAGATGGTGTCGTTCAGGGCGAAGTGGAACGAGGGGCCGGCGGGCAGGCCGGTGGCCGCGGCCAGGCGGTGGCTGATGCCGGGCTTGGCCTCGTAGACGCGGGCGTCGTCATCGGGGACCAGGAAGCCGGTGGCGGGATCCCAGACGCCGGACTCGTACACCAGCGCGTCCTGCTGGTCGAAGGCGCGGACGTGCAGCCAGATGCGCCGGCCCTCGGGGTAGCCCGAGGGCAGCTTGTGGCCGGTCTCGTTGGTGACGGTGACCGCGAGGGTGGCCTGGCTGCCGCCGAGGGTGAGGGTGGCGTCCAGCGTGGCGGCGAGCTCGAGCATGCCGATGGCGCGGGCCTTGCCGTCCTGCAGGGCGGCCTGATCCACCTCGTCGGGGTAGAAGGCGGGCAGGATGTCGGGGACGAAGTGGTTGCCGCCGGTCAGGTCGTGCAGGGCGAGATCGTCCCGGATGGGACCGCCGTCCGCACCGGCGCCGCGCACGTCGCGCATGTGGCAGTCCTGGCAGGTGGCGACCATGCCGTCGGGACGGTTGCCGGCGAACTGGGGCGCGTGGACGCCGCCCTGGGCGTAGGCGCTGAGCGACCACTCGGTGTAGGTGCGCTCGACGGGGAACATGTGGCGCAGGTCGCCGTCGGGATGGGGCGCGTCCAGGGCGCCGGGCACGTAGGTGGCCGGGTCACCGGCCTGCTCGAAGACGGGGTTGGACACGTCGTGGCAGGTGCCGCACAGCGCCGCCTCGCGGTGGAACGGCGACTCCAGGAACTGGTGGCTGGCCTCGGCATCGGCGTAGGGGCCCCGGCGGATGGGGTCGGGGTCGAGGACGAACTGGCCGTTGGCCACGGCGGCCGGCAGGGCGTCCAGGCCGTCGAGGATGCCCTGGTCGCGCAGGGGGCTGACGCCCGCCTGGTACTCGGGATCCACCAGGCGGTGGCAGAAGTCGCACTGGACGCTCTGGCGGTCCTTGGCGGTCATCAGGCCGCCGCTGGTGTCGTCGCTGCGGCCCTCCACCCAGCCGCCGGGCGTGTGGCAGCGCAGGCAGAGGTCGCCCACCCCGGGTGCCTCCTGCTCGGCGATGGCCAGGGTGGCCAGGTAGACCGGATCGCGCAGGGCCTGGCCCATCATGCTGCCGACCCACATGTGGTAGGGCTCGGTGGCGGGGTCGTAGCCGCCGTGACAGGTCACGCAGGTCTGGCCGGGGTCCTCCAGCGTGCCACCCTGCAGGGGCTGGGTGCCCGGCAGGTCGAAGTCGCGCAGGGTGGTGGGAACCACGCCGCCCTGGTAGGTGTCGATGGTGAAGCCGCCGCTCAGACCCGCGCCCGGGTTGCCGGCGGCGTCGCGGGCGGTGACGCGCACCTGGGAGGGCCCGGGGCGGTTGGGGACGAACCAGTCCCAGCTGCCGGTGGGGTCGAGGCCGCGCGCCACGGGCTTGAAGGAGGCGCCGCCGTCGTAGCTGGCGGCCACGTCCACGCTGACGATGCC
>JAASSM010000507.1 GCA_021767885.1 bacterium
AGCGGTGGTCTCGGGTCGCCGGATTCCGACGCCCGGATCTCCTACTACGGGATCAGTGGCTACCCGACGCTCCAGTTCGATGGTCTGTGGCGCACCCAGGTGGGCGCTCCGGCCAGTGACGTCGATGGTCAGGCCTACATCGCCAACATCGACGAGCGGCGGATGACGACGGCTCCCCTGGCCGTCTTCATCAGCGACTACAGCTTCGACTCGGGCGCGGCCTTCGTCGAGGCCAAGGTGCGGCTGTTCACCGACTACCCCAACAGCAACCACAAGATCCGCATCGCCGTGCTCGAGGACGACGCCTCCTACGGCGGCACGCTCTACCAGAACGTGCTGCGGGACATGCTGCCGGATCAGGATCTGACCATCTCCGCCGATGGCGAGGAGCAGATGGTCAACCTGCCCATCACCGTCGGCGCGCAGTGGAACCGGGACAACCTGTTCCTGGTCGCGTTCGTGCAGAACGACAACAACAAGTACGTGGTCAACTCCGGTAGCAGCCTGGTGGGCGAGTTCGCCGCCGTCGCCGGCGTGGACGGCCCCCAGCAGGTGATCGCCGATGGCGCCGAGGTGGCCTTCGGGCCGGCCAACGTCATCAACGTCGGCGTCGGCAACGACACCTTCGACGTGTCCATCGACACCAGCACGCTGCCCGACGGCTGGGATGCCACCATGGTCTACGAGGGTGGCGAGACGTCGGCCTTCTCGGTCAACCTCGATCCGTACGCGAGCGCCCAGTTCCAGGTGCTGATGACCACCGGCGCCATGGGCTCGGGCCGGGTGACCGTGGACATCACCAGTCAGGGTTCGGGCGAGGTGGTCGACAGCCTCGACTTCGTGGCTCTCGCCCCTGGCACCGACCTCCTGGTGGTGGCCGACGACGACGGCGCGGGCACCGGCGAGTCCGCCTACGGGCCGGCCATCGACGCCGCGGGCAAGACCTACGCCGTCTGGGATCGTGGCCTGGCCGCGGTCGAGGGCGCCGTCCTGCTGGACTACGAGGCCGTCCTGTGGGCCACCGGCAGCAAGGCCAACGCCCTGCCCGCCGAGGACCGTGCGGCCATCGACGACTACCTCGCCGCCGGCGGCAACCTGATGCTCGCGGGCGAGGACGTCCTGCAGACCCTGTACGACCAGGGCGGCTCCGCGCGCCTGTGGTACCAGCTGAAGCTCCGCCTGAACTACGGCGGCGGCAACAGCGGCGCCCTCGACGTCACCGGCGTGGACGGCGACCCCGTGGGCGACGGCCTGAGCTTCACGCTCACCGGCGGCGACCCGGACGTCATCACCCTGCTGAGCGGTCAGCCGGTGGAGACCAGCTTCACCTACCCCAACGCCGCGGTGGCGGGCGCGCGCACCACGTACAACGAGTACAAGGTGCTCACCCTGCCCTTCGGCCTGGAGCGGGTGCCGGCCACGGCCGACCGCGACGCCATCATCGCCGGCGCCTTCGGCTGGTTCGGCATCATGGGCACCACGCCGGTGGAGGACCAGCTCCCCGGTGCGGGCCTGGCCCTGCTGCAGAACGCGCCCAACCCGTTCAACCCCATCACGAAGATCGCCTTCCGTCTGGAGCAGGCCGGCTCCGCGCAGCTGGCGATCTACGACACCCGTGGCCAGCTGGTGCGCACCCTCGTCAGCGAGACCCTGCCCGCCGGCAGCCACGAGATCATCTGGGACGGCAAGACCGATGCAGGCCGCCAGGCCGCCTCGGGCACCTACTTCTACCAGCTGCACTCCGAGGGCCAGTCGCTGACCCGCAAGATGACGCTGGTGAAGTAAGGCCATCCCTGACCGCACCGCGCCCGTGCGCCGTGCCCGCCCGGCTGCCGCCCCTCGCGGCAGCCGGGCGTTTCTTCGCCGGATCGGAAGATCGTACTCCGCCAGATCGGGCGGTCTTCCCGCGCCAGACCGGAAGTTTTTCTCTCGCCGGATGGGAATCCCCGCCTCACCGCCGACCAATCATGCCATGACCCCACGCGGACTCCACGGGAGGCGAGCGATGCCCACGCGAACCATGCCCATCCTGGCGACCCTGACCCTGACCACCCTGCTCCTGGCGGCCGGCGCCCCGGCCGAGGCCTTCTTCCCCCTGGTCTCCGACGCCACCTGGGAGCTCACCGGCCCACCCGAGGAGGCGGACTGGACCTACGTCATGGGTGCAGCCGTCATCTGGAACGGCCACCTCTGCCATCCCCGCAGCGAATTCCTCGGCCAGCAGCTGGTGGGCGCCACCTACTGGAGCGAGGACGCCGCCGGCGCCATCCGGCTCCATGGTCTCGAGACGCCCCCGGGCGGGGTCGGCACGTGGTTCTTCGACCCGCCGGTGGTCTACCTCGACCCCACGCTGGCGGCCGGCGAGCAGAAGACCAGCGAGACCCACGTCTTCGAGGTCACGCCCCACGGCAACCAGTCCTACGGCGACCACACGGTGGTCCTGACGTGCGTCTCGCGCGAGGCCGTCACCACGCCGCTGGGGACCTTCCCGGCCATCAGCATCACCACCGCCTGGCCCGACAGCCCCGCTCCGGCGCCCTGGCGGTACGCCAATGACGGCGAGCTCGCCTACGGCCAGGGCACCGGTCCGGTACGCATCCGGCAGGCGGGGGGCCTGGACCCCACCTGGCTGCTCACCGCCGTCTTCGGCCTGGACATCACCGCGGCCCCGGCGTCGCCAGCACGGCCCGTGGTCCAGGCCGGGCCCAATCCGTTCAACCCCGTCACCACGCTGCGGTTCGAGAATCCGGCGGCCGGACCGGTCCGCCTGGAGATCTTCGACCTCGCCGGGCGCCGCGTGGACGTGATCCGGAACCAGGTCCTGGGGGC
>JAASSM010000508.1 GCA_021767885.1 bacterium
CGGTGGACCTGTCCGCGACCGGGCCGGACGCTCCGGCCTACGCCCGGGTCCGGGCCCACCTCGCGGACCCCGTGGCGCTGGCCCCCGGCCCGGGCCGCCTGCTGTGGTTCGACACCACCGCCGGCGACCGCCTCGGGGACGCCGGCCCGGCCCTGGCACCGCTGGTCGCCCGGGCGTGGCCCGACCACGTGCGCGTGGATGCCGCGGCGGCCCGTCTGGCGCCCGGCCCGCCGTTCGCGCGCCTGCTGCTCACCGCGCACCGGCCCCTGAACCTGGGCCAGGCCCAGCTGCTCGAGCCGCTCCTGGCGGCCCTGGGCACGGGCCTGGTGATGGGCCACCCCAGCCTGGCGGCCGACGTCAGCCGCCTGGCGGGCCCTGGCTGGCATCTGGACGCCCTGGACGACGCCGCGCCCCCCGACCTGGCCCCGCTGCTCGGCGGGCCCGTCAGCGGCCCCTGAGGCCTGGACCCAGGGCGTGTCCGGGGGCGTGGTCCCGGGCGTGTCTGCGGGCGTGTCTGCGGGCGTGTCTGCGGGGGTGTCCCCGGCCGAAAAAATCCCCTGGCGGCCGTTTGACAGAAACCGGGGGCCAGGCTATATTCCCGCTCCTACTGCTCCGGCGGGGGCGTAGTTCAGTTTGGTTAGAACGCCGGCCTGTCAAGCCGGAGGTCGCGAGTTCGAGTCTCGTCGCTCCCGCCAGCCAGTCCTTCGCACGCGCCCCCGGCCGGATCGGTCGGGGGCGCGGCCGTTTCCGGACCCCCGGGGTCCGTTCCGTGGCCCCGGGGGCCGTTCCGCGAGCCGCCGCCGTCCGCTCGCCATTGACCGCGCCGTCGCCATGCGCCACTGTTCCGGGTGATCCCATCCGATGCCCCGGAACCACCGCAAGGAGACCGAACATGACCCATGCGCGCTGGATCGCCGCTGCCGCCCTGGCGGCCCTGCTGCTGGCCGGCTGCGGCAACGACCAGGGAGTGGAGCCCGTGAACCGCTGGATCGCCGAGGACCAGACCGATCGCGACTGCAGCTGGGTGGAGGACGTCGCCCTCGAGCCGGCGGACGACCTCGCCGACCGCGCCGCCGCCTACGCCATCGTGGAGATCGCCCCGGACCTGACCGCGCTGTCGGCCAGCCAGAAGGCCGTCCTGGACGAGCTGGTGGCCGCCGGCCGCGTCATGCACGACATGTTCCGCGTCCAGGCCACGCCCTGCTACGACGCCATGCATGCGCGCATCGCCGGGTACGATGGCCCGCAGGCCGACGCCCTGCAGCGCTACTTCGCCATCAACGCCGGCCCCTGGGACCGCCGCCAGGGCTTCGAGCCCTTCGTGGGCGGCTGGGAGGCCCCCGAGGGCGCCAACTACTACCCGCGCAACCTCACCCAGGCCGACCGCGACGAGATCCAGGGCGATGAGCGCCTGAAGGACCTGCACACCATGGTGCGCCGCGACGGCGCCGGCGAGCTGGTGGCCATCCCCTACAGCACCTTCTTCGCGCCGGGCCTGGAGCAGGCCGCCGCCCACCTGCGGGAGGCCGCGCGCCTGACCGACAACGAGAGCCTGGCCGCGTTCCTGAACGCCCGTGCGGCGGCCTTCCTCACCGACGACTACTACGAGTCCGACCTGCTCTGGATGGACGTGGACGCCCGCGTGGAGGCCACCATCGGCCCCTACGAGGTCTACGAGGACCGGCTGCTCGGCTTCAAGGCCGCCTTCGAGGCGTTCATCACCGTGACCGACCCGGAGGAGTCCCAGCGCCTGGTCCGCTTCAAGGACGAGCTGCCCTGGCTCGAGCAGAACCTCCCGCTGCCGGACGAGCACAAGAACCTCGACCGCGGCAGCGAGTCGCCCATCCGCGTGGTGGACCTGGTCTACTCCGGCGGCGACACCCGCGCCGGCGTGCAGACCATCGCCTTCAACCTGCCCAACGACGAGCGCGTCCGCGAGGCCAAGGGCAGCAAGAAGGTGATGCTGCGCAACGTGATGGACGCCAAGTTCCAGAAGATCCTGCAGCCCATCGCCGAGACCCTGGTGGCCGAGGATCAGCTCCCGCACGTCACCAGCGAGAGCTTCTTCCTGCACACGCTGTGGCACGAGATGAGCCACGGCCTGGGCCCGGGCAAGCTGGTGATCGACGGCCGCGAGACCGAGGTCCGCCTGGAGCTGAAGGACACCTACGCCACCATCGAGGAGGTCAAGGCCGACATCATGGGCGAGTGGGACATCCTGCGCCTGCACGCCGCCGGCCGCGACTACTTCCCCGCCGGGATCACCCGCCAGCAGCCGGTCACCTTCCTGGCCGGCCTGTTCCGCTCGGTGCGCTTCGGCGCGGAGTCCGCCCACGGTGAGGCCAACGCCATCCAGTTCAACTACCTGCTGGAGAAGGGCGCCATCGCCCACGACCCGGGCACCGGCCGCTTCCGCGTGGACTTCGACCGCTTCCTGCCGGCGGTCGAGCTGCTGCTCAACGAGATCCTGGTCATGCAGGCCGAGGGCGATCACGCCGCGGCCCAGGCCATGATCGCCAGGTACGGCGAGCTGCCGCCGGTGATGACCGAGGCGCTGGCCAGGCTGAGCCACGTGCCGGTGGACATCCAGCCGCGGTTCGTGCACTACCCGGAGGAGTAGGCCGGCAGCTGGCGGGCAGCGTGCGGGCAGCCGGCGGGCGCGGTCCCGTGCGGATCGCCGCCGCCGCTTCCACCGGCCGCCGCGGTGACGACGGAGGCCCCGGATCCTGGCGATCCGGGGCCTCTCGCGTCGGTCCGGCCGGCGGCCGTCTCCCGCGTGCCGTGCGGCGACGCGCACGGGCCATCGCGCGGCGATGCGCGCC
>JAASSM010000509.1 GCA_021767885.1 bacterium
CGAGGCGGTGGATGCGGTGATCGCTGCCAGCGGCGACATGGCCGGCATGCGCGAGGCCTTCGAACCGCTGTCCGACCAGCTCTGGCTGGCCGTCTCGCAGGCCGGCTGGGACGGCGAGCAGCCCCTGCGCCGCTTCCACTGCCCCATGGCGTTCGACAACCAGGGGGCCTACTGGCTGCAGCAGGATCCCACCACGGCGAATCCCTACTACGGGGCCATGATGCTGCGCTGCGGCGGCGAGACCGACCAGCTCGCCGCCGCCGGTGCCGCCGACGATGCGGAGGACAGCCCGTGACGCGCCTGATCAGCTTCTGCCTGGACAACAAGCTGGTGGTCCTGCTCGCCCTGCTGCTGCTCGGCGGCTGGGGCCTGCTGGTGGCGCCCTTCGACTGGGACCTCCGTGGCCTGCCCCGCGATCCGGTGCCCGTGGACGCCATCCCGGACCTGGGCGAGAACCAGCAGATCGTCTTCACCGAGTGGCCGGGCCGCTCCCCGCGCGACGTGGAGGACCAGATCACCTACCCGCTCACCTCGGCGCTCATGGGCGTGCCCCAGGTGCGCACGGTGCGCAGCTACAGCTACTTCGGCTTCTCCACCGTCTACGTGATCTTCGAGGAGGGCGCCGACTTCCATGATTCCCGCTCACGCATCCTCGAGAAGCTGGCCAGCCTGCCCGCCGGGACGCTGCCGCGCGGCGTGCAGCCGGCCCTCGGCCCGGACGCCACGGCCCTCGGCCAGGTCTTCATGTACACGCTGCAGGGGCGGTCGCCGGAGGGCCACCCGGTGGGCGGCTGGGACCCGCAGGAGCTGCGCACCATCCAGGACTTCCAGGTGCGCGATGCGCTGCTCGCCGCCGAGGGCATCGCCGAGGTGGCGTCCGTCGGCGGCCATCGGCGCGAGTACCAGGTGGAGGTGGATCCGGCGGCCCTGCGCCTGCACGGCGTGGGACTCGCCGACGTGGTCCGCGCCGTCCGCGAGGGCAACCAGGAGGTGGGCGCGCGGACCCTGGAGATCAACCGCGTGGAGTACGTGGTCCGCGGTACGGGCTTCTACCGCGAGCCGGACGACATCGCGGCCAGCGTGATCACCGCCCGCGACAACGTGCCGGTCACGGTGGGGGACGTGGCCCACGTCACCGAGGGACCGGCCTGGCGCCGCGGCGCGCTGGACGTGGGGGGCGCCGAGGCCGCCGGCGGCATCGTCGTGGTCCGCTACGGGGAGAATCCCCTGGCCGCCATCGAGCGGGTGAAGGAACGCATCGCCGCCATCGCGCCATCGCTGCCGGAGCGGACGCTTCCCGACGGCACGGTCAGCAAGGTGACCATCGTGCCCTTCTACGACCGCACCGGTCTGATCCACGAGACCCTGGACACCCTGGGCGAGGCGCTGCGCCTGGAGATCCTCATCACCGTGCTTGTGATCGTGATCATGCTGCGCAGCCTGGGCGGCAGCCTGCTGGTGGCGGGTCTGCTGCCGGTGGCGGTGCTGATCACCTTCGTGGCCATGAAGACCGGCGGCGTGGATGCGAACATCGTGGCGCTCTCGGGCATCGCCATCGCCATCGGCACCATGGTGGACATGGGCGTGATCCTCATCGAGAACGTCCAGCGCCGCCTGGACGAGGCCCGGCCCGACCAGGACCGGCGCCGCGTGGTGCGCGACGCTGCGGCCGAGGTGGCGCCAGCCATCCTCACCGCCGTGCTCACCACGGTGATCAGCTTCCTGCCCGTCTTCACCCTCACCGCCGCGGAGGGCAAGCTGTTCCGGCCGCTGGCCTTCACCAAGACCTTCGCCATCCTCGCCTCCTTGGTGCTGGCCATCGTGTTCCTGCCGCCGCTGGCCCACCTGACCCTGGCCCGGCGCCGGCCCGGCTGGCTGGCCGCGCTGTCGCGCCCGGCCGACCGCATCCCGCACTGGCTGCGCGGCCGCCTGACCGGCGGCGTGGTGGCCCTCGTGGCCCTCCTGCTGCTGGCCGACGTGTGGCGCCCGCTGGGCCTGGACCGGCCCCTGCTGCTGCACGCGCTGTTCGCCCTGCTGGCGGTGGCCGGCCTGCTGCTGCTCTTCGCCGGCTTCCAGCGCGTCTACCCGCGCCTGCTGGCGGCCTTCCTGGCGCGCAGGCTGCGGTTCCTGCTGCTGCCGCTCGTGGTCATCGTGGGCGGGCTGACCATCTGGCTGGGCTTCGACCGCGTCTTCGCGTTCCTGCCCGGTGCGGGCCCGCAGGCCGAGCGGGGTGACGGCAGCGGCTGGGCGCGCGCGTGGTCCGGGCCGCGACATGCGTTCCCGGGACTGGGCCAGGAATTCATGCCGCCGCTGGACGAGGGGTCGTTCCTCTACATGCCCACCACCATGCCCCACGCGAGCATGGGCGAGGCGCTGGACGTGCTGAGCAAGCTGGACCGGGCCATGCTCACGGTGCCGGAGGTCTCCCAGGTGGTGGGCAAGCTGGGCCGCGCGGAGACCGCGCTGGATCCGGCGCCCATCTCCATGATCGAGACCGTGATCAACTACGTGCCCGAGTACGGCGTGGATGCCGAGGGCGACCGCGTCCGCCAGTGGCGGGACCACATCCGCAGCGCGGACGACATCTGGGACGAGATCGTCGCCGCCGCGAAGCTCACCGGCACCACGAGCGCGCCCAAGCTGCAGCCCATCTCCACCCGGCTGGTGATGCTGCAGTCGGGCATGCGCGCGCCCATGGGCGTGAAGGTCAAGGGCCCCAGCCTGGAGGCCATCGCGGCCGCCGCGCGGGAGATCGAGGCCGCGCTCAAGGAGGTGCCCGGCGTCAATCCCGCCGCCGTGGCGGCCGACCGGGTGGTGGGCA
>JAASSM010000510.1 GCA_021767885.1 bacterium
CCGGCGGTCCGCCGGGCCGCCGCGGCCAGCAGCTGCTGGAGCCGCGCGAGGTCGAGCGGCTTGGTGGTGGTGAAATCCACGGTGGCGGGATCCAGGTCCGCCAGCTCCCGCTCGCGACCCCAGCCCGTGATGACGACCGTGGCCAGCGCCCCGTCCACCGCACGCAGGCGAGCGGCCAGCGCCGCGCCGCCCGGTCCGGGCAGGCCCAGGTCGATCAGCGCCGCATCGTAACGCCCCGCCGGCGCCGACGCCAGCGCGGCCTCGGCATCGGGCACGGCGGTGACCCGATGGCCCCCGGCGCCCAGCACCTCGGCGAGCATCTCGCGCACGGCCGGTTCGTCATCCACGACCAGGACCGCCAGATCCCCCACGACGGCCGGTTCCGCGTCCATGGTCGCGTCCGGCGCCGCGTCCGCCGGCGCATCCGGCGCGTCCGCAGCCGCGAGCGGAGCCTCCAGCTCGAAGCATGCCCCCGATCCGGGCGCGGCGGCGAGGCGCAGCTCGCCTCCATGGCGGCGGGCGAGGTCCCGGGCGCCCGCCAGGCCCAGCCCCTGGCCGCCCGCCTTGCCAGCGGACGCGCCCCGCTCGAAGAGACGGTCGCGGAGCGCCGGTGGTACGCCCGGCCCGCTGTCCTGGACCCGGAGCCGGACGCGATCGCCGTCGGTGATCAGCGACCAGCGCACCGTGCCGCCCGCATCGCCGAGGGCCTCGCGGGCATTGACGAAGAGGTTGGCCAGGATGCGCCGCAGCACCGCCGGCGGCAGGGCCAGCCAGGGTCGCGCCTTGGACGCATCCGGCGCGGAGACCGCGGGCGATGCGGCGGCCGAGGGCGACCCGGATGACGAGTTGCCGGCCGCTGTGGCCGGCGGGCCCGCACCCGGTCCCTCGAGCCGGACCACCGGCAGCGTGGCCGCGGCAGCCGTGGCGGTGGCCGCGGCATGGTCGGTCGCCTGCCGCCACGCGGCCCGGACCACCGGCGCGGGATCGCAGCGCGGCACGACCTGCTCCTGCAGCATGGCGGCGGCCGCGGCGGCATCCTCGGCCATGGCCCGGGCGCTGGCCGCGGCGTCGGGACAGGCCGCGGCCAGGGCCTCGGCCCGCCCCTGGATGGCCCAGAGCAACTGGTTGAGATCGTGCGCCAGATAGGCGAGTTCGGGATCGGGATCGTGGCCGGTCACCAGCGGCTCCTCCGGAGCGCGGGCCGGCGACAGGCCGACCCCCGGCGCAGCCTAGCACCGGCCGCTCGGAGCGTCCACCGGTGGCGCCTGGCCGGGATCAGGTGGTCTGCAGGGCGCTCTCCGCCAGCGCCAGCGGCAACAGCAGGCGCAGCCGCAGGTGCCCCGTGAGGCAGACCACGTCCAGGCGCAGACCGAGCCGTGCGGCGAGGTCGGGATTGACGGCCAGGGCGAGGAGCCGCTGCAGGTCCGCGACGTCCTCGGCGGCCGGCTCGTCCGCTGCACCCTCCGCCTCCGTCCGGCGCTGCGTCCCGTCGCGATGGGGGACACCGGCCGGCAACCGGCCCACCAGCAGCAGCCCGCAGGCGTCCGGGCCGTCCAGTTCCGGCACCAGGCTCAGATCCAGGTGCAGCGGCCGCTCGCCAGCGAAGCCGTGCAGCGCCTGGACCACCTGGCGCAGCAGGCGGCGCCAGGCGCCCCGGTCCACCGTCACCGGGACCTCCCAGTCCCCGGCATCGGTGGCCCAGGAGAGGTCGGTGGCGAGGTCGTCCAGATCGGCCACCAGGTCGGCCACCGCCAGGGTGACCGACGGCGTGGTCCCGCTGGCGTCGGGGCTCTCCTGGAGATAGTCCGCGGCCCACTCCACGCTGCGCTCGAGGCGGCGGACGTTCCGCAGGGCGAGTTCCACGAGCTCCCGTGAACGGCCGCCGGTCCGCTCCATTTGCAGGGCCAGCGTCTGCAGAGCGGTCCCGGCGGCCGTCAGGGGTGTGCGGAGCTCGTGGTTGACGAAGTCCCGGAAATCGCCGCTCCGCGCCAGGCGGAAGGCGGGATCCCCGGACCAGCAGGGGAGATCCTCGGTGTGTGCGGATCGGGAATCTCGCCGGAGCCTCGTCATCGTCGCCGTTCCTCGAGCTGCGTTGCCGTTCGCGAAGTCCTGGGCGCTCACGGGGTCGTTCCTTCAAGCGGTATGCCACCGGGGATGGCTCCGGGTCGCCCGCGGAGGGACGCGGGGTGGCGCGACGCGGCCGCACGTCACGAGGAATCCTGGGGAACGCGGAGGGGCGGATTACCGGGACGGAGCGTCGGGAGGCGCCGTGGCATTTTGCCCGTCGTCGGCCGCGGCATCCGGCCCGTCGTCGGGCCTGGCATCGGGTGCGTCCTCGGGCGCGGCATCCGGTGCGTCCCCGGGCCCGGTATCCGGTGCGTCCTCGGGCGCGGCATCCGGTGCGTCGCCGGGCAGGCCGCCAAGCCGCCAGCTCAGCCCCACGATCCATGCCGCGTGCCGCACGGCCCGCCCGCCCAGCTCCCGCGCCAGGTCCAGGCGCAGGCCGTGACCGCCGCCCAGGGGGGCCCAGGCCGTCAGCTCGAGGCGGCGGCTGTGCAGGCCGTCGGCGAGCTCCCGGGCCGACCAGGCCAGCCGCAGGCCGCGCGGCGCGGACGGCGCCGAGCCCACGCCCACGCCATAGCGCCAGCCGGACGGGAAGGCCTCCTCCACCAGCACGTCACGGCTCGAGGCGATGGTCTGCTCGCGTCCGCCACGCAGGTCGAGATGGACCGATGGCCACGGGCGCCAGTGGCGGCGCCACTCGAACACCAGCGGCAGGCAGGGGGACGACACCGGATAGAGCTCGTCGCGGCCCACCGG
>JAASSM010000511.1 GCA_021767885.1 bacterium
AACTCGACTGCTCCGCCTGCGGTTATGGCACCTGCCAGGCCATGGCGCGGGCCATCCACAACGGCCTGAACCGGCCGGAGAACTGCCACCATTACCTGAAGACCGAGAGCGAGGAACAGCGCGACCACGCCGCGCGCCTGACCCACACGGTGCGCAGCAACCTGCACGACATCGTCGCCCGTCTGGGCGAGCAGGAGCAGCAGGTGGCCGGTCTGGTGCAGAACGCGAGCAGCGTGCGCGAGGTCACCGGTCAGTTCGGTCCGATCGTCGAGGCCATCACCGCCATCGCGCTGCAGACCAACCTGCTCAGCCTCAACGCCTCCATCGAGGCCGTTCACGCCGGCAGCGCGGGCGACGGCTTCGCCGTGGTGGCGCGGGAGGTCAAGACGCTGGCCGAACGCTCGCGCACCGAGGCCGACCGCCTCGGCCCCTATGCCGATCAGATCACCGCCAGCTTCGAGGCCATCGCCGGGCACATCGAACAGACGGCCGCGCAGATGCGTCAGACCGTGGCCCAGGCCACCGAGGCGCGGCAGGCGGCCGACGCCATCCTCGCCCAGGGCAGCGAGCACGACTCGCCGCCCGCCGCGACCACCCCTGCGCGCACCGACACGGCCGCACCGGCGAAACCGGCGAAACCGGCGGAACCGGCGGAACCGATCCCGCGGTAGCGAGGGCGAGGAGGATCGGCGCCGTCACCAGACGTTGTGATGGGTCTTGGCGGGGTCGTAGCGGTCCTCGGCCGGCTTGGACTCCGCGGGATGCCCCACCGCCACCAGCGCCAGCGGCTCCACCCCGGCCGGCAGCCGGAGCAGCTCGGCGATGGCATGGGCGCGATCGCCACCGGGCGCGATGCCCAGCCATACCGCTCCCAGGCCCTGGGCATGGGCGGCCAGCAGGATGTTCTGCGTGGCGGCGGCGCAGTCCTGTACCCAGAAGCCGTTGTAGCGCTCACGCGAGGGGTCGGCACAGATGGCCAGGCAGAGCGGCGCCTGGGCCACCATCTGGGCGTAGGGGTGCACCCGGGGGATGGCGTCGAGCATGGCGCGCTCGTCGATGACCACGAACTCCCAGGCCTGCTGATTGCCGGCGGACGGGGCGGCCATGCCGGCGCGCAGGAGCGTCTCGATCTCCTGGTCGGCCACCGGCTCGTCGGCGAAGTGTCGGATGCTGCGGCGGGTGAAGATGGCTTCGAGGGCGTCCATGAAGGCCTCCGGGCGGGTCGTGGTCCTTGCAATCGCGGTATCAGTGGAGAACATAGCAGGTTCCAGCCGCCGGGGTCGAATTTTTTGGCGGGCCGGATTACCTTGTCCGCCGTCGAACCCCCGTCCCGTGGAGGAACCCATGGCCGCACCCGACCGTCGCCTGGCCGAGCGCTACGAGCGCATCGCCGCGCAGCTGGCCGAGCTGTTCGTCGCCAACCGCGACCCCATCGCCCGCATGGCCACCATGGTGGCGCTGCTGCACCACAAGATGCCCCACTTCTTCTGGACCGGGTTCTACCGCCTGCAGGACGGCAAGCTGGTGGTGGGCCCCTACCAGGGGCCGCTGGCGTGCGCCATCCTCGACGGCCCGGAGGGCGTCTGCTGGGCGGGTGTCCAGCGGGCCGCGTCGGTGCTGGTGCCGGACGTCCATGCCTTCCCGGGCCACGTGGCCTGCGACAGCCGTTCGCGAAGCGAGGTGGTGGTGCCGGTGCGCGGCCGCGACGGCGCCGTGGTGGCGGTCCTGGACGTGGACAGCGCCGAGCCGGACGCCTTCAGCACCACGGACGTCGCGGGGCTCGAGCGGCTGGTGGCCATGATCCACGGGGACTAGCTCGGCGGGGAGTTCATTGATATCATCCATTCATGACGACCGACCCGCGACCAGGAGGTCCGTCATGGATGCCACTCGTCTTCCTCGCCGTGGCCGTGCGCGGGACCTGGCCGCTCGGGACGGGATCACGCCCGGCGCGGGCGCGACCACGCCAGCCGCGGGCGCGATCACGCCGGGAGTGGGCGCGCCGGGTGCTGGCCTGCGTCGCGTGTTCCTCGTCGTCCTGCTGGCCATGGCCGTCCCCGCGTCCGCCGAGACCGCCGGCGCGGCCACCTGCGAGACCATCGGCGGGGCCACCGACGGGACCATCGGCGGGGCCACCGACGGGACCACCGGCGGGACCACCGGCGCGGCCACCCCGGACGCCGATCGCTTCGGCCTGTGGTGGATCGCGAACGATGGGCAGGCGCAGAACTGGTGCGAGCCGTCGCTCTACACTCCGTTCCAGCTCCACGTCACGCTCCACGACGCCTCGCGCGCCGCCGTGGCCGGATACGAGCTGGGCCTGACGCTGCCCTGGCAGCTCATCGCGATCCAGGGCGACTTCCTCGGCGGAAACAACGGCGGAACCCTGCTCGACCACCGGGTGATCTACTGGCAGCCGCACCCCACCGGCCCGGTCACCGATCTGAGCCTGGTCACGTTCCTGCTCCTGGCCATGCCGGCCCCGGAGCCGATCTGGATCGTGCTGGGCCCCGCCACGCCCAGCAGCCTGCCGGGCCATGACGGGCCCACCTACCTCGCGGGCGACGGCACCGGCGACGTGATCCCGGGCGGGTACGTGGGTGGAGACCCGGCGGTGTTCTCCGTGGGCGAGGAACCGGTCTTCGCGAACGCGAGCCAGACGCTGACCGCGGTCAAGGCGCTGTTCCGGTGACCACCGGACTCGCCGCCGCCAGGACCAGGGCCCGCCGCGTCACGGGACCAGGATCCGCCGCGTCACGGGACCAGGGCCAGCCGCGTCACGGGACCAGGGCCCGCCGCGTCACTGG
>JAASSM010000512.1 GCA_021767885.1 bacterium
GATTTGACCGGGCCGGAAACCCGCTTGGGGCCCCGGTGTCGGTCAACGGGACCACCAGCCCCGACTGCGAGACCACGGGAGACGGCGCCTTCCCGAGCGTGCTGTTGCTGGACGACGGCACCGTCGGAGTGGGCTACGTCGATGAGCTGGTGCCTCCGGCGCTCCGTGCCCGGGCCTTCAACGCCACCGACATCTGCATCGCCGAGGACGAGGAGCCCTTCGGCGAGGATACGCTCTCCGAGCCGCGCCTGATCGCGCCCCCGGGCGCCACCTTCGACACCATCGCGGCCAGGACAGATACCGTTCTCGGTGCCTGGCTGCGCTCCACCAGCGGCATCACCGAGGTCATCGTCGAGCCGGTGCGGTTTGATCCCCTGGCGCTGGACGCCGCCGTGGTCGTCTCCGATGGCCGGGGCGATGTCACCGACTTCGACATCGCCCACGGGCCCCGGGGGCCCCTTGTGGCCTGGGGCGGCGTCGATGCCGAGGACCCGTCCCAGCGCACCGTGCGGGTACGCAGGCTGAACAACGACGGCACGGTCATCCCCGCGGAGCCTCCGGCCACCATCTACACGGGCTCAATCGCCCCCGACGGCCCGCCGCCGCGTCCGCGGGTGGCGGTGGATCCCGCCAGCGGCACTGCGACGGTCGTGTGGGTGACCCTGGGCGCCGAGGACACCGACATCATGGCCCGGGTGCTGGATACCGCGGCGGCCCCGCTGACCCCGGTGCTGTCCGTGAACGATCCGGCCCTGGACGCCGCCTCGCTCCTGCTGGATGCCCAGTTCAACCCCGCCGTCGCGGTGGACGCCGACGGCGATCCCTTCATCGCCTGGGAGCGGGGAGACAACGTGGAGGGGGTCGAGGTCGACGGCCTGGAAGTCGCCATGCTGGCCGGTCCCGGCGCCGTGGACCTGGGGGTGAGCCTGGACGACGGCGGCGCCCCGGTGGCCGCGGGGGCCGCCCTCGGCTACCAGGTGGTGGTGGTGAACAACCAGCCCGGGGCCACGCCCACCGGCAGGCCCGAGGTGGATTCCCAGGTGGGGGTGGCCACCGGCATTCAGGTGAGCCTGACCCTGGACGAGGGCGTGGGCGTGGCCGGTGCCAGCAACGGCGACTGGGACTGCGGCGTCACCTCGCCCACCGCCGGCCAGGTGGACTGCCTGCTTGCGGTGCCCCTGGCGCCCGGCGGCACCTCTTCCACGGTGCTCACCGTGGACCTGCTGGCGCCCTCCCCGGGGAGCGTCACTGGCAGCGCGGCGGTGGACGGCCAGCAGTTCGATCCGGTGACCGGCAACAATACGGCTCCCGTGACCACCACCATCACCGCCGCCGACCTGGTGCCTGACGCCTTCGCATTCACCGACCTGAGCGGCGTGGACCCCGGCGTGGCCCTGACCTCGGCGCCGGTCACCGTCAGCGGCATCTCGGCGCCGGCCCCCATTTCGGTCAGCGGGGCGCCTACCGCGGCCTACTCCGTGAACGGCGGACCTTTCACCAGCGCGCCGGGCAGCGTGCCGAACGGGGCCTCGGTGCGCCTCACGGTCACCAGTTCCACCACCCCGGGGGCGGTGACCAACGCCACCCTGGCGGTGGGCGGGGTGGAAGACACCTTCAGCGTCACCACCCGGGCGGACGCGCCGCCTCCGGCGGAGGACGTGGGCGCGGCCGTGGGGGGCGGCACCTCATCCGCGGCGCCGCAGAGCGGCGGGACCGGAAGCGCCGGCTGGCCATTGCTGCTGGGCCTGCTCGGTCTTGCCTGGCTGGCCCGGCGGCGCCGCGGCCCCGGGTAGCGCCCCGCCCGAGCCGGAATGTCGGGGGGACCGCCGCGCGCCCCGAGGCGGGAACCGCCGCCCCACGGGCACTCGCCGACGTGAGTAATGCACCGCGCCGTTTCGCGGATTGCGTCTAGACTCATTCGAGCCACGCCCACCCACGGCGTGCATCTCCCCGCTGGCCCAGGACGGAGGAACGCACCATGGCTGACGACCGGCAGGTCTCCCTCACCGGGCCGCTGGCGGAGACCTTCAGCGTCATTCGGGTCTCCGGGGAGGAATCGCTGGGGCGGCTCTACGAGATCACCGTGGACCTGCTGGCCCGGGACGCCGAGCTGGAGTTCGGCGACGTGCTGGGCCAGCCCCTGGGGGTGCGCATCGGACTGCCCGGGGATGAAGGGCGATTCTTCCACGGCCTGGTCGCACGGTTCGGGCAGACCGGCGGCGAAGGGCGCTTTGCCGCCTACCGGGCCGTGCTGCGGCCCTGGGCCTGGTACCTGACCCGGGCCTCGGACTGCCGCATCTTCCAGGACATGACCATCCCCGATATCGTCAAGGCGGTGTTCCGGGAGCACGGCTTCAGCGACTTCGAGGAGTCCCTGAGCGGCGACTACTCGCCCCATACCTACTGCGTGCAGTACCGGGAGACCGACTTCAACTTCGTCTCCCGGCTGCTGGAGCACGAGGGCATCACCTTCTTCTTCCGCCACGAGCAGGACCGCCACACCCTGGTGCTGGCGGACGGGCTGTCGGCCTACTCCACGATGCCGGGCTACGAGGAGATCCCCTACTACCCGCCGGGCAACGAGGCGCGCCGCGAGCGCGACCACATCAGCGAGTGGCTGCTGGACCAGGAGATCCAGACCGAGCTCTACGCCCTGCGGGACTACGACTTCGAGAAGCCCAAGGCGAACCTGGACGCCAAGGCCTCAATCCAGCGCAGCCACGGTGCCGACAGCTTCGAGGTCTACGACTACCCGGGCCTGTACAAGGAGAAACCCGACGGCGAGACCCTGGCCGAGGTCC
>JAASSM010000513.1 GCA_021767885.1 bacterium
CGACGAGGTCCATGCGGACGGCCGCTGGCGCGAGCTGACACCCGACCGGGCGGACGCCGTGGTCCTGAGCCCGGGGGTGGCCGGCGATCATCCGGCCCTGGCGCCGTGGCGTGCGGCGGGCGTCGCCATCGCCGGCGAGCTGGAGTGGTCCGCACGGTTCTGGCACGGCCGCGCCGTGGCGGTGACCGGCACCAATGGCAAGTCCACCGTCACCGCGTGGATCGCGCACATCCTGCGGACCGCCGGCCTCGAGAGCCCGGCCGTGGGCAACCTGGGCACGCCCCTCGCCGCGGTGGTGGACGGGCTCGGCCCGGACGCCGTCCCGGTGATCGAGTGCAGCAGCTTCCAGCTCGAGACCATCGCGCGCTTCCGCCCCGACGTGGGCGTCTGCCTCAACCTGGCGCCCGATCATCTCGACCGCTACGCCGACCTGTCCGGCTACTACGCCGCCAAGGCCCGGCTCGCTGCCCACGTTGCCGACGGGGGCGTCTTCGTCACGGCCACCGACTGCTCGCCCGCGCTGCGCTGGCCCCACGGCGGCCGCCGCCTGCTGTTCGGCGATCCGGCCGCCGGGGCGGATGCCTGGCTCGCCGAGGGGCACATCTGGCTGCGCCACCGGGGCGAGCGCCGGCGCCTGGTCCGCTGCGACGAGCTCGCCCTGACGTCGCCGCCCAACCTGGTCAACGCCACCGCCTGCGCCCTCGCCGTGGCCTCCCTGGTGGACGATCTCGACGCCCTCGCCGCGGGTCTGCGGAGCTTCCGCGGCCTGGCGCACCGCCACCAGCTGGTGGGCCGGCTCGGCGGGGTGCGCTTCGTCAACGACTCCAAGGCCACCAACGTCCACGCCGTCCGCGCCGGTCTGGACGGCTACCCCGGACCGGTGGTGCTCATCGCCGGCGGCAGCGGCAAGGGCGAGGACTACTCCCCGCTGCGCGAGGTCATGGGACCGGTGCGCGCGGTGGTCACCATCGGCGAGCAGGGACCGGCCATCGCGGCCGTGCTGGCGCCGGCGGTCCCCTGCGAGGCGGCGCCGGACCTGCCGGCCGCCGTGGCGCGGGCCGCCGCGCTCGCCGCGCCCGATGGCACGGTGCTGCTGAGCCCGGCGTGTGCCAGCTTCGACATGTTCTCCAGCTACCGGGAGCGCGGCGACGTCTTCGCCGCGGCCGTGCGCGCCCTCGGGGCCGAACCAGAGGAGAGGCCGTGAACCTGCAGCGCACCCTGCGGCGCCTGCGCCCGGCGGGCCAGGACGGCTGGTTCCTGGCGGCCGTGGCGACGCTCTGCCTGCTGGGCACCCTGGCCGTCTACGGCGCCGGCAGCTTCCGGCCCGAGGCCCAGGGGCAGTACCACTATCTCCAGCGGCACGTCGAGCGGCTGCTCATCGGCGGCGTGGCGGCGCTGCTGCTGGCCCACGTCGACCATGTCCGGCTTCGCCGGCCGTGGCTGGTCTGGGCCGGCCTGGCCGCCGGGCTCGGTCTGACGGCCTGGCCGGTGGCCATGCGATCGCTCCACATCGACCGCTGGATCGAGATCCCCGGCCTCGGGCAGTTCCAGCCGCTGGAGCTGGCCAAGCTGGCCCTGGTGTTCTTCCTCGCCCACCGGCTGGCCGCCCCGCCCCTGGAACGGCCGCTGGGCGCCCGGCCGCTGCTGACCACCCTGGCCGCCGGCCCGCTGGCGCTCATGGTGATCCTGGTGCTGCAGCCCAACTTCGGCAACGTGGTCATCATGGCCCTGGTGACCATGCTCATGCTCCTGGTGGCGGGGCTGAGCTGGCGCTGGCTGCTGCCCGTGATCCCGGCCGCGGCGGCCGCGGGCGCCCTGGGCTTCTTCGCCTCCACCAAGCTGCATGACCGCATCCTCCAGTGGTGGCATGGCTGGCGCGGCGTGGGCCTCGATGGCGAGCCGCCGTTCGGCTACCAGGTGCACCAGTCGCTGCTGGGCATGGGGGCCGGGGGCTGGCACGGTCTGGGCCCCGGCGGCAGCCACAACAAGTTCGCCTTCCTGCCGGAGAACCACACCGACTTCGCCGTGTCCTTCCTGGGCGAGGAACTGGGGCTGATCGGCTCGCTGCTGGTGGTGGCGGCGCTCGTGGTCCTGTTCTGGCGGACGCTGGTCATCGCCCAGAACGCGCCCACCCGGTTCGGCCGGCTGCTGGCGGTGGGCCTGGGGGGGATGCTGTTCATCTACGGCGCGGCCAACATCGCCATGGTCACCGGCGTGATCCCGGTGATGGGCGTCCCGCTGCCCTTCGTCAGCTACGGCGGCTCCGCCCTGGTCACCAACCTCGCGGCCGTGGGGATGATCCTGAACATCGACCGGCAGGGGCACGGGCGGCGGGCCGCACGGGGGGCGGCCACGCCGTGGTTTGACCACGGCGGCGTCCGCAGCTAGAATCCTCCGGAACCCGGAGCGCAAGGAGGCGCCGTTGTTCCGGAACACGCGACACATCCACCTCGTCGCCATCGGCGGCGTGGGCATGAGCGGGATCGCCGAGGTCCTGCTCAATCTCGGCTTCACCGTCAGCGGCAGCGACCTGCGCCGGTCGGCCACCACCGACCGGCTCGCCGCGCTGGGCGCCCGCATCCACCTCGGCCACGCCGGCGATCAGGTGGCCGGCGCCGACGTGGTAGTGCGGTCCTCGGCGGTCTCGGAGACCAACCCGGAGATCCGCGAGGCGCGGCGGCGGCGGATCCCGGTGATCCGGCGGGCGGAGATTCTGGCCGAGCTCATGCGCCTGAAGCAGGGCATCGCCGTGGCCGGCTCCCACGGCAAGACCACCACCACCAGCCTGACGGCCACGGTGC
>JAASSM010000017.1 GCA_021767885.1 bacterium
ACGACTACTTCGCCGATCGTCCGTGGCCGGTCCGCCGGCTCATCGGAGGCCAGCGGGCCCGGCTGCAGGCCTGGGACCGGCGCACGGCCCGCCGCGTGGACCGCTGGATCGCCAACAGCACCGAGGTGCGCCGTCGGCTGCAGCGCCACTACGGCGTGGCCGAGGCGGAGGTGGCGGTGATCGCCCCGCCGGTGGACGTGGCCCGCTTCGCCGCCGGGCCCCCGCCGCCCGCGGGGCTGGAGAGCCGGGCCTACGACCTGGTCCTCTCCGCCCTGGTGCCCTACAAGCGCATCGACCTCGCGGTGGTGGCCGCCGTGCAGGCCGGGCGCCACCTGGTGGTGGCCGGGCGCGGGGGCGAGGCCGAGCGTCTGCGGCGGCTGGCCGCCACCACGGCCGGACCCGGCCGCGTCACGTTCCTGGGTGCCGTGGACGACGCCTCCGTGACCGCCCTCTATGCCCATGCGCGCTGCTTCGTGTTCCCGGGGCTGGAGGACTTCGGCATCACGCCCATGGAGGCCACGGCGGCCGGGACCCCGGTGGTGGCCTACCGTGCGGGGGGTGCCCTGGACACGGTGCGCGACGGTCTCAACGGCCTCTTCTTCACCCCGCAGAGCACGGAGGCCCTGGCGGCCGCGCTGCAGGACCCACGCCTGGACGGCTCCTGGGACCGGGAGGCCATGCGCAGGCATGCCGCCGGATTCGGGCGGGACCGCTTCGCCCGGCAGATCTCCGCCCATCTGGCCGCCGCGTGGCGGGACCACCATCGGGGGGAGGCGGCCCGTGCCTGACCGCAAGCGGCCCGGCGATCTGCTCGAACCGTCGGTCTACCTGACCATGGACGCGGTCATGCTCGTGGTCTCCTTCCTGGCCACCTACTGGCTGCGCTTCCACAGCGGACTGATCCTGGTCCCGCTGGGCATCCCGCCCCTGGGGCCGTACCTCGTGGCCAGTGCCGTGATCGTGGTGGTGTTCCTGGGGATCTTCTACGGGCAGGGCCTCTACTCCGAGCGCGGTGGCCGGCGGGTGGAACGGGACTTCGTGGAGCTGTTCCGCGGGGTGGTCCTGGGCAGCCTGCTCGTGCTGGCGCTGGCCTTCTTCCAGCGCCAGATGACCTACAGCCGCTGGTTCTTCGGCCTGTTCTTCTGGATCGCCTGGCTGTCGCTCTGCCTCGGCCGGGTGCTCGCGCGGCGGCTCCTGGCCCGCCTGCTCCACCGCGGGCTGCGGCGGACCCGCGTCCTGCTGGTGGGCAACAACCCCATGCGGGGCCGGCTCCTGCGCACCGTGCGCGAGCTGCCGGGCCTGGGCCTCGAGCCGGTGGGATGGCTGCGTCTGCCCCGGGAGGAGGATGCCGGTCCGGAGTCCGAGCCCGCCGCCGCCCTGCTGGATGCCGACGGCCAGGAGCATCCGCGCGGGCCGCTGCCGCCCATCCCGTGCCTGGGCGCCGTGGAGGACGTCTCGCGGGTGGTGCGCGAGCATGCGGTCGATCGCGTGGTGCTCACGCTGCGGTTCGACCAGCTCCCGCTGATCAGCGAGATCGCCGGCGAGGTGGCCGACCGCACCACCGATGTCCAGTGGGTGCCGGATCTCTTCGAGCTGCACACCAGCAAGCTGCGGCTTCGCGAGGTGGCGGGGATCCCCTTCGTCTCCGTGCGCGCGGTGGCGCTCAGCGGGGCGGACCGCATCGTCAAGCGCACGTTCGACCTGGTGCTCTCGGCCCTGGCGCTGGCGCTGCTGCTGCCGGTGCTCGTGGTCCTGGCCCTGCTGGTCCGGCTCAGCAGTCCCGGTCCGGTGCTCTACCGGCAGGACCGGGTGGGCCGGGATGGCCGGCAGTTCGCCATGATCAAGTTCCGCACCATGAGGCCGGACGCCGAGGTGGCCTCGGGGCCCGTCTGGACCCGGGAGGAGGACCCGCGCGTCACCGGCGTGGGCCGCTGGCTGCGGCGCTGGAGCCTGGACGAGCTGCCGCAGCTGTGGAACGTGCTGCGTGGCGACATGTCCCTGGTGGGGCCACGGCCCGAGCGGCAGGTCTTCGTGGAGCGGTTCCGCCGCCAGATGCCGCGCTACTTCGAACGGCACCGGGTCAAATCGGGTCTGACCGGCTGGGCGCAGGTCAACGGCCTGCGGGGCAACACCAGCATCGAGGATCGCACCCTCTATGACCTGCACTACGTCGAGAACTGGTCGTTGTGGCTGGATCTGCGGATCCTGCTGATGACCGTCCACCACGTCCTGCGCGGGGAGAACGCGTACTGAGATGAGCACCCACCGTGCCGTGCTGCCGCCGCCGGCCGTCCTGCTCGACAGCCTGCGACCGCGCCAGTGGACCAAGAACCTGATCCTGCTCGCGGGCGTGATCTTCGCCCAGCAGTTCACCGATCCGCCCAGCGTCCTGCGTGCGGTGGCGGCCTGCGTGGTGTTCTGCCTGGCGTCCGGCGCGGTCTACGTCTTCAACGACATCCGCGACGTGGCACAGGACCGTCTGCACCCGTACAAGAGGACGCGGCCCATCGCCGCCGGCCGGCTGCCCATCCCCATGGCCTGGCGCGTCTGGATCCTCCTGGTCGTGGTCTGCCTGGTGGCCGCGGCCCTGCTGGGCTGGCCCTTCCTGCTGGCGACGGCGGGCTTCTTCCTCTGGAATGCCCTGTATTCCATGCTGCTGAAGCGGCTGCCGGTGCTGGACGTGGTGGGCATCGGCGTCAGCTTCGTGATCCGGGCCCTGGCCGGCGCCCTGGTGCTGCTGCCGCTGCACCCCGGGCTGGAGATCTCGGCCTGGCTGCTGATCTGCCCCTTCTTCCTCTCGCTGTACCTGGGCTTCTGCAAGCGGCGCAACGAGCTGCTCAAGCTGGCCGCCGACGGCGAACGCGGCACGCGGCCGGTGCTGCTGGCCTACAGCGAGACCATGCTCAACTCCATGATCGGCGCGAGCTTCGGCATGTCCCTGGCCGCCTATGCCATGTACACGGTCTGGCCCTCCACCGTCAGCCACTTCGGCACCCGCGACCTGGTGTGGACCACGGCGTTCGTGCTCCTCGGCCTGTGGCGCTACACCTACCTGGTGTTCAAGGAGGGGCGTGGCGGCCGCCCCCACGAGATCCTGCTCAACGACCCGGTCCTGCAGCTGATCGTCCTCGGCTGGATCGGGGTGTTCGTGGCCATCATCGGCCCCGGCCGCTGATCCGGTCGGAAGGCGGCGGCATGTGGCCACCGAAAGGCGAGAGACCATGAGCCCAGTTCACGGCAGTGCGGCCCGGCGGGTGCGGGTCGCGGCACCGGCCAAGGTGAACCTGCACCTGGAGGTGCTGCGCCAGCGGCACGACGGATACCACGAGATCGAGACCATCCTGCAGGCGGTGGACCTGCAGGATACCGTCCGGGTGACGCTCCGCGAGCGGCGCGACGGCCGCGCGCCGGAGATCGAGCTGCTGGTCCGCCCCGACGGGGTGATCCCCGACGACGACCGCAACCTCTGCTGGCAGGCCGCGCGCCTGTTCTGCCACCAGCAGCGCGTCGGCGGACACCTGCAGATCGAGCTGGACAAGGTGATCCCGGCGGGCGCCGGCCTGGGAGGAGGCAGCAGCGACGCCATGGCCACGCTCGTGGCGTGCGACCGGCTCTTCGGGACCTCCCTGGACCAGGAGGCGCTGGCGGCCATGGGCGCGCAGCTGGGGGCGGACGTGCCCTTCTTTCTGCGCGGTGGAACGCAGCTGGCGCGGGGTGTGGGAACGGATCTGACCCCCCTCCCTCACCTGCGGCCCGTGGGGTTCGTGATCCTCAAACCGCGCTTCTCCGTGGATACGGGAACCGTCTATGGTGCACTGAAAATGGGATTGACAGTCCGTTCACCGGCGGCTAACCTCCAAGTAATAAAGCCATTATTGGCCAGGTTCCCGTCCCGGCCCTGGTTCGGTTTCAACCGGCTGGAGGACGTGGTCTTGCCGGCGCATCCGGATCTGAGCCGGGCCCTGTTACAGCTTCGTGAGAACTGTCCCGTCGCGATGCTGTCAGGCAGCGGGTCGGCCATCTTCGGTGTCACCGGGACGCGGGACCAGGCGGAGGACCTGGCGCGGCCGTTCCGCGATGCGATGGATTTCGTCAGTGCGGTGGGACCCCTCGATCATGGGGTTCGCATCCTGGAGGGATGAGTTGCCGGGTGATCCATGATACGGCGGCTGCAGCCGAAAGCGAGTTTGGCGTGAACATTACCGAGATCAGGATTACCTTGAGGGACGACAACAAGCTCAAAGGTTTCGCCAGCATCACCCTGGACGACAGCTTCGTCATCCGCGGTCTGAAGATCATCGAGGGTGCGTCCGGTCCGTTCATCGCCATGCCCAGCCGCAAGCGCAAGGACGGGACGTTCCAGGACATCGCGCACCCCATCAACATGGAGACGCGCGAGTGGATGGAGGCCCAGATCATCGCCGCCTACAAGCAGGAACTGCAGCGGGCCGAGAGCGGGATGATCGACCGTGGCCATGGCGGCCGTGGCGACGACCCCGGGTCGGTCATGGAAGAGAGCTACTAGGCCGTTCCGGCGGCCGCCGGGATCGCTGGGGCGTCGTCAAGTGGTAAGACACAAGGTTTTGGTCCTTGCATTCGCAGGTTCGAATCCTGCCGCCCCAGCCATGCGTTCACCTGCCCCCGCCGTGGGGCATTTTCCTTGCCCGGCCGGCCCGCACGCCCCGTGGCCGGGCCGGGCCCACGAGGTGGTCGGATGTACAACGAGCTGGTCCTGATCAGCGGCAACGCCAACCCCGAGATCAGCCGCCGCATCGCCGACTGCCTGGGCGCCGATCTGCGCCAGGTGGAGGTCTCGCGCTTCTCCGACGGCGAGGTCTCGGTGAAGATCGAGGAGAACATCCGCGGCACCGACTGCTTCCTCATCCAGCCCACCAATCCGCCCGCCGAGAACATGATCGAGCTGCTCCTGCTGCTCGATGCGGTGCGGCGGGCGTCCTGCCGCCGGGTCACCGCCGTGATCCCGTACTTCGGTTACGCCCGCCAGGACCGCAAGGACCAGCCGCGCGTGCCCATCGGCGCCAAGCTCATGGCCAACCTGATCACCGCCGCCGGCGCGAACCGGGTCCTGACCATCGACCTGCACGCCCCGCAGATCCAGGGCTTCTTCGACATCCCCCTCGATCACCTGTACTCGGCGCCGGTGCTGCTGCGCCACTTCCGGGACATCGACCCCGACCGCACGGCCGTGGTGGCGCCGGACGTGGGCAGCATCAAGATGGCGCGCAGCTTCGCCAAGCGCCTGCAGGTCAGCCTGGCCATCATCGACAAGCGTCGGCCGCGGGCCAACGACCTCGAGGTGATGAACTTCATCGGGGACGTGGACGGCAAGGACGTCATCATCTTCGACGACATGGTGGACACCGCCGGCACGCTCTGCAGCGCGGCCCGGGTCTGCGTGGAGAAGCAGGGGGCCCGGTCGGTCACCGCCTGCTGCACCCATCCGATCCTCTCGGGCCCGGCTCTCGAGCGGATCAACGACTCGCCGCTCTCCGAGCTGGCGGTCACCAACACCATCCCGTTCACGCGCCACGACGAGTGCCCCAAGATCAAGGTGCTGGACGTGGCGCCCCTGCTGGCCGAGGCCATCGACCGCATCCACCTCGAGAAGACCATCAGCGCGCTGTTCAGCTGACCGCGCCGGCCGGCGCCCGTCTTGACAGCCCCGGGGCGCCGTGCTTTCTTTTGCGGTCCTTTGCGCCAAGCGCGCGGTCGCCCCGGAAACGCGACATGTCCGGGGGGTGCGGACGCCACCGGCGTCCCCGCGGAGGTTCCTTGCCGCCAGGCGGCGAGCCCGACGGATCGCGCACAACCAGGAGGCAGCCGATGGGCCTGGTCAAGATCAAAGTCAGCAAGCGTCAGACCACCGGGAAGAACGAGAACCGCCGCACCCGCGCCGGGGGCAACATCCCGGCCGTGATCTACGGCAACGATCGCGCGGCGACCAACGTCCAGATCGACACCCACGACTTCACCCGCGTGCTGCAGAAGTCCAGCGGCCGTTCGGTGATCTTCGACGTGGAGCTCGAGGGCGAGTCCGAGAATCCGCTGGCGCTCCTGCGGGAGATCCAGCAGCACCCGGTGACCGACGAGATCCACCACGTGGACCTGCTGGAGATCCCCCGCGGCAAGCCCGTGGAGGTCGAGGTGTTCGTGGTGCCCACCGGCGAGCCCCAGCCGGTGAAGTTCAACGAGGGCGAGGTCATCCAGCTGCTCGACAGCGTCACCGTGCGCTGCCTGCCGCGCGAGGTCCCCGAGACCCTCGAGGTGGACATCAGCGAGCTGGGCATCAACGACTCGCTCTTCGTCAAGGACGTGACCACGCCCGTGGGCGAGATCGTCAACGATCCCGAGCAGCAGCTGCTCGTGGTCAAGGCCGTCTCCATCTTCGCCGAGGAAGACGAGGAGGGCGCCGGGGAGGCCGAGGGCGAGGCCGCCGGCGAGGCCGACGAGGAGGCCGCCCCCGAGGGCGAGTAGTCCGTGGGCGGTCCCGTGACCGCGATCCTGCCAGTCCGGCGAGGTGGGGCCGCCACGCTCCACCTCGTCGTCGTTTCCGGGAGGCCGACCTTGCAACTGGTCCTGGGACTGGGCAACCCCGGCCCGCGGTATGCCGGCACGCGCCACAACGTGGGCTTCCGCTGCGTGGAGGCGGTGGCGCGGCGCCTGGGGCTGACGTTCCAGCAGCCGCTGGCCCAGTACCGCGAGGCCGCGGGCGATGGCCCCGGCGGCCGCGTGGCGTTGCTGCAGCCGCTGACCTACATGAACCGCAGTGGCGAGGCGGCCCGCGCCTGGGCCCGGCGCCACGGCGCGGTCCTGGGGCCGGGCGCCTGGGTCCGCGACCCGCTGCCCTTGCCCGCCGACCCCGCCACCGATCCGGCGCCCTGGGTGACCCCGGTGGTGGTCTGCGACGACATCCACCTGCCGCTCGGCTCGGTGCGCATCCGGGCCGGGGGCAGCGACGGTGGGCAGAACGGTCTCGCGTCGGTGATCGCGGTGGTGGGCGGATCGCAGGTGCCGCGCCTGCGGCTCGGGGTCGGGCCCCGGGAGCAGACCCTGGCGCCGGAGGACTGGGCGGACCACGTCCTGGCGCCGTTCGCACCGGCGGAGGTGGAGGCCGCCCACGCGCTGGTCGAGGCGGGGGCCGAGGCGCTGCTGGCGCTGCTGGCCGAGGGGCCGGAGGCGGCCGGATCGCGTCACAACCGCCGCGTGAGGCCGGATCGGGACTTGCCCGCCTCCGGCTGATGGGATATATTGCCCAGCCTGCCTCGCGGCAGGGCGGGCCCTGGGCCCGCACGACAGCGCCATACACGTGAACAACCTGGACACGTCTGGCGATCATCCATCCCTACCCGGGTTGACGGCCTGCGGCCGCCCACAGCGGCGCCCGTGGACCGGACAGGACACCGGGTCGTTCCGTCCGAAGGGAGGTGTTCCAGTGCGCAAGTACGAGTGTGTCTTCATCCTGCGGGCCGATCTGCCGGAGGCCGAGATGCGCAAGCGTGTCGACCGCGTGACCGAGATCGTCACCGGCGGCGGCGGCGAGATGACCCTCGAGGATCACTGGGGTGTGCGCAAGCTGGCCTACGAGATCGAGAAGCAGACCAAGGGAGACTACATGCTCCTGCGGTTCAACGCCGATCCGGCCGTGACCGCTCCGCTCGACAAGTTCCTGCGTCAGGACGACCAGGTGCTGCGGCACCTGGTGGTGCTGGACGAGGAATGGGAGGAGCGCAACCGCGTGGCCATGGCCAAGCGCCGCCAGCAGATGGCGGACGAGGAAGCTGCGGACAACCAGGAGTGAACCGGCGCCCGGCGGCGGCCTGAGGCCGTCCGGGGCGGCGCGAAAGGAGCATCGATATGGCGCGCAAGAACATGCGCATCAAGAAGAAGAAGAAGAAGCGGAGGCCAGGGAAACAGAAGCCCTGCTACTTCTCGAAGATGGGCTACGTCTGCATCGACTACAAGGACGAGGAACTCCTGCGCCGGTTCGTCACCGAGCGCGGCAAGATCGCGCCGCGGCGCAACACGGGCACCACGGCCCGTTTCCAGCGCATGCTCTCGGTGGCGGTCAAGCGGGCGCGCCACCTGGCGCTGCTGCCCTTCGTCCGCGAGTACTACCGGTAGTGGTGGGGCGGGGGGCGTCCGGCGCTCCCCGCCGCCCTGCCGGACAGCGCCCGGACCGGGCCCGTGGGGGCCGGCGGTCCGGGAACGCCGTCTCGCGGCCGACGTGCGTCGGCCGCCAACGCATCAAGGTGGTTCGTGATGGACGTGATCCTGCTCAAGACGGTGGACAACCTCGGCCAGCTGGGCGCCACGGTGAGCGTGGCCCGCGGGTACGCCCGCAACTACCTGCTGCCGCAGGGGCTCGCCGTGGAGGCGACCGAGGGCAACAAGAAGCTGGTCGCCGACAAGATGGTCCTCGAGGCCAAGCGTGACCATGTGCGCAAGGAGGCCGCCGAGACCCTCGCGGCCTCCTTGGTGGCCCGGGACCTGAAGGTGACCATCGAGGCCAAGGCGGGCGAGGAGGACCGGCTCTACGGCTCGGTCACCGCCCGCGACATCGCCAGCGCGCTCAACGAGCATCATCAGCTCGAGCTCGATCACCACCAGGTGGTGCTCGAGGAGCCGATCAAGGAGCTGGGCGAGTACGAGCTGGCCATCAAGCTGCACGCCGAGGTCCAGGTGCCGGTCAGGGTGATCGTCTCGCCGGCCAGTTGAGCCGACCGCCAGCGTCCCGGGGTCACGGCGCCCTGCGCGTGGCCCCGGCCCGCGCGGGAACTCGGCGCTCGCGCGGCGGTTCGTCCGTCGCAGAGAGGACCCCGCGGCCACGGCCGTGCGGGTGGTCGGCCGCGCGCCCGGGCCGTGCGGCCGGTGGCGCCTACAGCCCGTCAAGTCCAGGGAGCGACGCGAGATGACCCAGCGTACCGTGCTCGTGATGGCGGTCCTGCTGGCAGCCCTGCTGCTGGGCGGCTGCCAGGATCAGGACGGGGCCCAGGCCGCTGGCGAGCGGCCCATCTTCGGCGACGGCAGCCCCGACAACACGCGGGTGGTGGCCACCGTCAACGGCTACGACATCACCGAGAAGATGGTCGACATGCGCCTCGAGGAGGTCGACCGCCGCGAGCGTCACAAGTTCGAGGATCCCGATGGTCGCCGCCTGCTGGTCCGCCAGATGGTCGACGAGGCCCTGCGGGTGCAGGAGGCGTGGCAGCGCCAGCTGTCGCGCGATCCGGTGGTGCGCCGGGTGCTCATCTCCCAGGAGCGCCAGGCCCTCGACCTCGCCCTGCAGACCGAGCTGGTGGGTGACGCCGAGCCCACCATCGACGAGGTCCGCGAGTACTTCGCCGCCCACCGCGACCAGTACAAGCGGCTCGGCGTGATGAACGCGCTGCACGTGCAGACCTCCTCGCGCGAGACCGCGGACGAGGTCTACCGCAAGGCCACCGCCGACGGCGTGGCCTTCGCGCGGCTCGTGGCCGAATACTCCGAGAACCGCGACACCAAGATCAACGAGGGCAGCCTCGGCTGGTTCAACCGCTCGGGCTTCATCCCCGGCTTCCGCGACAGCAAGGCCTTCACGGAGCTGATCTGGGACTTCGACCAGGGCGTCAATCCCCCGGTGGAGTACGGAGGCAGCTGGCACGTGGTCAAGGTGGTGGACCGCAAGTACGAGCGGCTGCAGACCCTGGAGGAGGCCTACGACCGGGTGGTCGCGGACATGCTGCCGGAGTTCCGCCGGGCCCGCGTGGCCGGGTGGCAGCGTGACGCGCGCCAGGCGGCGGACATCCAGTACTACGGGGAGTTCCGCCCCGGTCAGGGCAAGTCCGCGGCCGAGCTCTTCGAGCGGTCCTTCTACGTCAACGATCCCCAGGCCCGGCTCGACCTGCTCGGCCTGCTCGTGGACGATTACCCCGACAGCGAGTACGCCGACGATGCCCTCTTCACCGCCGGCAACCTGGCCCTGGACATCTGGTCGGACCGTCGTCAGGCGAGCTTCTTCTTCTCCCAGCTCCTGGAGCGCTATCCCGGCAGCGACTACGCGGAGGACGCCCGGTACATCCTCGATCACATGAGCGATCCCAGCTTCGTCAATCCCACGAGCATCGAGGATCTGCGCCGCGAGAGCCAGTAGGCCCCGACGAGTGCGTGGCCGGGGGCGGGTCGTTGACAGCGGTCCGCCCTCTGCTATGGTTCCAGCGACGGGTCGCGCGCGGCGTGCGACCCCGAGCGAAAGGTGGGCAGCGATGCGTTCTCCCACGATGGGTGCCTGGGTCCTCCTGCTCCTGATGGCGGGTGCGGGCGCGGTCCTGGCCCAGGATCCCGCCCCGGCGGACGGCCTCGCGGTGGCGGAGATCGGGTTCGGGACCGGCTGGGATCCCGAGCAGCTGGCGTTGACCGGCGAGGCGGCGACCTTCCCCGCCGGCACGGACAGGATCTTCTGCCGGACGCTGATCACCGGGGCCGAGGAGCCCACCAGCGTGGTCCACGTCTGGTACCACGAGGGCAAGACCATGGCGCGGGTGGAGCTGGCGGTCGGATCGTCCCACTGGCGGACCAAGTCGAGCAAGCGCCTGCTCCCGGAATGGACCGGGGCGTGGGAGGTGCGCGTGCTGGATGCGGCCGGCACCCTGCTGGAGAGCGCCACCTTCACCGTCGAGTAGGCCTCGTCACGGGCACGCGCGGCCCGCGGGAGCACGGAAGGATCCGACGTGATCAAGGTCAGGGTGGCCGGCATGAGCCTCGACCAGCGCACCGAAGCGCCGGTGGTGCTCCTGTACGTGCCCAGCGAGGAGAAGTGTCTGCCCATCTGGATCGGCCCCGCCGAGGCCGCCAGCATCGCGCTGGCCCTGCGCGGGGAGACCTTCGCCCGGCCGCTCACCCATGATCTGCTGGCCATGGTGATCGACGGCCTCGACGGTCGGGTTGACCGCGCCGTGATCACCGACCAGCGCGACGGGACCTACTATGCCCGCCTGTTCCTCGGCCGCGAGGAGAGCGTGGTGGCGGTGGACGCCCGGCCGAGCGACACCATCGCGCTGGCGCTGCGCACCGAGGCGCCCATCTACCTCGAGGATGCCGTCCTGGCCAAGGTGCGCGACAGCCTGGTGCCGCTGAGCGCCATCGAGGGCGACGACGACTCCGACGACCCTGGCGATCGCCACGGCCGCGAGCGGCCGGATCCACCCGACGACCCCGACGAGGAGACTCCATGAATGGTCGCCGACTGCCGCTGGCCGCGATCCTGACGATCGCGCTGGCGGCCTGCGCCACCGGACTCGGTGGCTGTGGCGGCGGTCCCGCCGCCGAGACCGCCGGCGCGGCCGACGACCTCGCCCGCCTGCGCGACCGTTTCGAGCAGGAGTCCCTCTTGCATCGTGATCGCGAGGCCCTGGCGCTGGGCGAGCAGCTCCTGGCGCGGGGGACGCAGGCCGGGCTGGCCGGTCTGGACGGCGTGCTCGCGCGGATGGTCACCGCGGCGGTGCGGTTGCCGGACCTGGACCGGGCCCGCGATCTGGCCCTGCAGTTCCCCGTGCGCTTCCCCGACAGCCCGGAGCGCGGCCCGGCCATGACCGCCGCGGCGCGAGCGCTGCGGCAGGCCGGCCGGCCGACCGGCGCGCTGCGGGTGCTGGCGGCACTGGCCGCCAGC
>JAASSM010000514.1 GCA_021767885.1 bacterium
AGGAAGGCGCGGCGATCGGTGGTCATGTCATGGGCCTCCGGGGGCGAGGAGAGGGCCGGCGCCCCGCGGGGCGGCGCCGGCCAGCGGGGGTCCGTCGTCGGGATAGAGCGCCGTCCACCACTGCGGGCGCTCCTTCAGGTAACGGGCGAAGTAGGCCAGGATGGTGTCGTTCCAGACGATGCGCTGGTCGTGGTCCACCACCCAGTGGTCCTGGCCCTGGACCTGGACGTACTCCACGTCGCGGCCGAGGAGCTTGAGCGCGGTGAAGAGCTGGTCGCTCTCGCCCACCGGCACGTTGGTGTCGGCATCGCCATGCAGGAGCAACAGGGGCGTGTGGATCCTGTCGGCGTGGAAGAGGGCGCTCTGCTCCACGTAGAGGTCGCGGTCCTGCCAGGGGAAGGCGCCGGCCAGCGCACGGGCCCCGTAGGCATAACCCCACAGGCCCTCGCCCCAGTAGCTGGAGATGGAGGAGATGCCGGCGTGGCTGATGGCCGCGGCGAACATGTCGGTCTGGGTGGTCAGATACATGGTGAGGAAGCCGCCGTAGCTGGCGCCGATGCAGCCGACGTGCTCGGGATCGGCGGAGGGGTGGGCGGCGAGGAACGCCTTCGTGGCCTCGATCACCTCCCAGGCGGTGCGCTTGCCCCAGTCGTTGACGTGGCGGGCGGCGAACTCCTGGCCGTAGCCGGTGGCCCCGCTGGGCTGGGGCACGTAGACGATGTAGTCCTGGCCCGCCCAGACGTTCTTGGGATAGCGGCCGCCGAAGCTCACGTCCACGGGCGAGGTGCCGCCGTAGTAGTAGACGATCACCGGGTAGGTCTGCTGCGGATCGTGGTCCGCCGGCCAGTAGATGCGGCCGTCCAGTTCCTCGCCGTCGGGCAGGGGGGCCTTCCAGTAGGTGACCTCGCCGAAGGCCACGTCCCGCCACTGGTCGACGCCGGGATCGAGGATGAGCCGGACACGCTCGCGCTCGAGGTCGATGGCGAAGACCTGGTTCGGCTGGGTGGCGCCGGTGCCCCAGGCCACGGCGGTCTTGCCGTGGCGGGGCAGGTCCACCTGGCTGGTGTACTGGACCCCCGTGGCCACGGGCTCCCAGGCGGGGCGTTCACGCTCCGGATCGCAGCGGTACAGGTTGCGGAACTGGGTGTCGGTGCAGAGGGCGTAGATGAGGCCGTCGGCCTCCGACCACCAGCTCTGGGCCACGTCCGGCCGCAGATCCAGGCTCAGGGGGGTCGCCTCGCCGCGGTCGCGATGGTACAGGTAGAGCTGGCCGCCGTAGTCGTTGGCCTGCATGTCCGCGGGCAGGTTGCGGCCCAGGCCGTCGAAGGCCGAGGGAGAACCCTGCAGCAGGAGCACGTCGGGGTCGGGACCGTAGTCCGCGCCGCCGACCCAGCGCTCGGCCAGGATCCGCTCCGCCGCGAGCGTGGCCAGGTCCAGCTCCCACAGCTCGCTGGAGAAGAAGGGCCGACCGCCGGCGAGGTCCTGGTCCTCGAGGAAGAAGAGGAGCCGCTCGCCGTCGGGGGAGATCCGCCAGCTGCCCGGGGACAGGGGGCCCGCGGTGAGGCGGCGGGTCAGGCCGGAGGGGACGGCGGCCTGCACCAGGTAGCTGCGATCGCGCCACCAGCCCTGCCGGTCGGCGGGGTTCTCCACGCGCTTGACCTTGCGCTCGTCCTTCTCCGCCTCCACGCGCACCTCGTAGACCACGAACGTGCCGTCCGGGGCCCACCGGTAGCCGCCCATGTCCGCGACCCCGCGCAGCAGGCGCGTGGTGGCGCCGGACTGCAGGTCGAGGAGCCAGAGATCGGTGGTGTCGTCCTCGCGGAGCTGGAAGCTGAGCCGCTGGCCATCGGGCGCCCAGGCCAGGCCGCTGGCCTCGCTGCCGCGCCAGGTGGTGACCAGGTCCCCGGACCCGGTCTCGCGGATCTCCAGCCAGCTCTCGGGCTCGCCGCCGGCGGGGCGGCTCTGCAGCTGGATGGCGACCAGCTCGCCAGCGGGCGAGACGTGGACCGACTGCACGCGGGGCGCGCCGAGGACCAGGTCGATGTCGGCGGGACGGCGGGGATCGGTGCTGCTGGTCAGGGCGCCGGCCGGCACGTCCTCGCCCGGGACCAGCCGGGCGGCCAGGTTCCAGGCGGCGAGGTCGTCCGCGGCCACCGTGCGGATCAGCAGGCGGTGGACGCCGGCGGTCAGGGTGAGCTCGGCCTCGCGGGCGGCCGGCTCCTGGCCCTCGGCCGGGGCGAGATCCAGCTTCTCGGCGCCCAGCCAGGCCGTCAGGTGCGCCTCGGCCGGGCCCTCGAGGCGCAGGGTGGCCTCCTGCCAGCGATCGCTGCGCAGGTAGCAGGCCAGCCAGGCCTCGGCCGCGGCGTCGTCGGTGGCCAGGGCCACCGGCATCCCGGTGCGCCGCCAGCGGAGCTCGCCACCGAACGCGGGCACGCGGTCGCCATCGCGGGGTCGCGTCAGCGCCACGTCCAGGGTGGGCGCGTCGGCGAGGTCGGCCAGGTCCACGCCGCGGGTCGCGGCGTCGTGGAACGCGGGCAGCGGCACCGGGACGGGGCCGAGTCGCAGGACGTGGTCGACGGCGATGACGGTCGGCTCGGCGGCCGCGGACGTGGCGGCCGGCGGTGCGGTCAGCAGGCCGACGGCCAGCAGGACGACGAGCGGCAGGGCGGCGAGAGGGACGCGGTGGTTCATCGGCGACTCCCGGGGGGCTGAGGGCCAGAGCATCGGTGGGCGACGACCTCCAATCATGGCACGCCGTACGCCGCTGTCCAGGGTCGGGTTGCGCGCCCCCGCCG
>JAASSM010000515.1 GCA_021767885.1 bacterium
GCGTGGGGAGGTCGTGGCGCCAGATGCGGTCGCCCAGGCCCAGCCGTGGCCCGGCCACCTGGTGGTGGCCGGATCGGATCTCGAGCCCGGCGAGGTCGTCCGATCCCCCGCGACGGGACGACAGCAGGATCCGGCCCACGTCCTCGAGCAACTCGCCCTCGAGCGGGATCTCGAGACGCCCGCCGGGGCTGCTGGCGAGCACCAGGTGCACGGCCTGGACCAGCGTCAGCGGCGTGGACCGGACACCGTCGCGCTGGAGGGCGCGTCCGAGGACGAGCAGCCGCGCCACCGGTCCCGCCAGCTGCCGCACGGCCAGCGGCGTCGCGGCCAGGGCCTGGTAGACGGCCGACAGCGGCGCCAGCCGCGGCTCCTGCTGCACCGCGTGCAGCAGCCGGGAACGCTCGCTGTCCTCGAGCACCTCGAAGCCCGTCACCACCCGCCGCCGGAACGCCGCCTCCACGTCGCCGGCCTCGAGCCAGGAGGCCAGCCGGTCGAGGTCCCGGATCTCGGCATCGGCGCGGTTCAGCAGGGGCAACGCCCGCATCACCGCGGTGACCCGGAAGGGGTCGATGACGCCGGCCAGGCGGCTGACGCGCTCCTGGCAGGCATCGGCCTCCAGCCGCACCAGGGTGCCGATCAGCGCCAGGTCGGCCGCCAGCGGCTCGGCGGTCCCCGGGCCCGGGACCAGGGAGGACAGCGCGGTGCGCAGCAGGGGCAGCGGGGGCCGGTCCACCGGTCGCCCCGTGCCTGGATCCACGTCCACGCCCAGCGCGTCCAGCCGCCCTCCGCTGGCCGTGACGGCATCCGCCAGCCGCTGCTGCCACTCGCGCAGGAAGGCCTCGCCCACCAGGTCCGCATCGGCGGCCAGCAACCGGCCCACCGACCGGAAGCGCTGCACCCGCGGCAGCAGCAGCGCGCCGGGCGTGTTGGCATCGATGCAGGCGGCGAGCAGGCGCGCCCCGGCCGGGTCGCCGGCCTGGGCCAGCTCCTGGATCCCCAGCAGGCAGGTCGACAGCCGGTCCTGGCCCAGCATCTTGCGCAGCTGCTCGTACAGCTGCCGGGCCCGGCCGGTGCAGTGGTCGTGGGCCGCGGCGAGTTCCCGGAGTTCCTCCACGAGCGACGCGGGGATCTCCGCCAGCGCGGGCCGGGGCGACTCCACCAGGAGAGGATGGCTGGCAAGGCCGCAGGTCATGGTCCTCGTCGATGGTCCGGGGTGACCGCCGGAGCACCTCACGCGCCCCGGCTGCCCTCTTCATCGGCCGCGACGGCGTGGGATTGAGGGTCAGAAGCGGAGGCCCCCGGCGGCGATCGTCTCCAGCGACGGTCCGCCTGCGGGTGCGTCGGCCTGATCCGCGGGGCGCCGCCACTCCAGTCCCAGGCGCCAGCGCCAGCGTCGCCCTCCCGAGAGGCCCAGACCCAGGCCCTGCGCCCATGCGCCCCAGTGACGCAGCCGCACCAGGCCGGCCACCGGCGCGGAGACCGCCACCAGATCCAGCGGGTCGCCCCAGGCCGACCGCAGGCTCAGCCGCAGCCGGACGGCGGGCCAGTGGCGATCCCAGCGCAGGGTGAGCAGGTGGCGGGAGGCGCCGTCCTGCTCCAGCCGCCGCCAGCTCAGCGAACCGCGCCCCCGGCCCACCGGCGTGGCCGCGCTCGCGGCCAGCCAGATCCGGTCGCGTCGGCCGTCGTCGCCGGCCGGCAGCCAGGGCTGCAGCGGGTCCCAGGCCAGCCAGTGCTCCTGCAGCCGACGCAGACGCACCTCCCAGTCGACGTGCTGGCCGGCGCGGCCGGCGAGCCGGACCTCGGTCACCGCCCGCTGCCGCTGCCGCCCCCGCGCCTGGTCGGGGTCGCGGTCGTGCGCGGCTGCCAGCAGGGCGGCGAGGTCCAGTCCGGACGACGGCCGCCAGCGGAAGCGGCCCGCCCAGCCACGTCCACGCCAGCCGGAGAGGCAGGCGGGCCGACGCGCGTCATCCAGTCCGTCCGCTCCGCCGGCCGCGGCCACCTGCCACGCCAGCTGCCAGCTTGCGGTGCGGTGCGCGGCGTGAAGCGCCCATCCCTGGCCCACGGCGCCGGTGTGCCGGCGCCAGCGACCCGCCGCCGCCGTCAACCGCCAGGCGCCGTGCCGCAGGGCCAGGTCCAGCCCCTGGCCCCGGCCGTCCGGCTGGACGGTCCGGGTCAGGGCCACGATGTGCCGCGGCCCCTCCCAGGCCACCTGGTCGTGCCCGGTGGGCAAGCCGGCCCGATCCCGGGCCGGGGAATGGTCCGCGGCCCCCGGTGCGCTCCGTCCGCGGCCGACGGTCAGGCGCCAGCGCCCCCGCGCCACGGTGAGCGCCCCGGCCACGCGCGGCCGCGTGGCCACCAGGGCCGCCGACCGGCGCCAGCGGGGACGTGGCAGGTCCAGCGGATCCTCCGCCGAGAGGCGGCCGCGGCCCGGCCCCGCGGTGACGAGTCCGCCCCCGCAGACGGCCCAGCCGTCGCCCATGGCCACCTCCCAGCCCCTTCCGGACACCTGCCACCAGCCCGCCGCCCGGCGTCGGGAGCCCCGCCGGTCGGCTCGCAGGCGGGCCGACCACCCCGCGCCCCGGAGCGAAAGGGCGCCACGCCAGCGCGCGTCGTCCGCCGCGCGGGCGATGAGGGCCGCGTCCCAGGTTCCGCGCGACCCGGCATCCCCCCGGGGGCCACCGGACGGGGCCTCGCCGGCGGACAGCGGATCGGCCACCTGGGCCGCGATCTCGGCCCGTTCGGCGGCGGTGAGCAGGCCCCCGTCGGCCTCCAGTTCGGCCAGCAGGGCATCCAGC
>JAASSM010000516.1 GCA_021767885.1 bacterium
AGACCCTGGAGCCTTGCGAGCACCCGCTCATCCACCGCGCCCGCTGCCGTGCCGGCGATCCCGCCGCCGCGGCCGCCGCGCTGCCGCGGCTGCTGGAGCTGGCGGCGGCGGGCGACCGGGAGCAGCTGCGCCGCAGCCTGGCCCGGTTGCTCGACCGGCCGGACCTGGCCACCGCCGTGGCCGCGCCCGGGCAACCGTGACCTCCCGTCCGGCATCGGTGCCGGTCCGCGTGATGGCCAGCGAGGGGCTGCCCGGGGCGTGGGCGGGGCTGCTGGCCGCGTGTCCGGACCACTCCGCCGGCCAGGACGGCCGCTGGCTGGAGCTGGCGGCACGTCACTATCGGGGTGCCGGGCTCCGCGTCCTGCTCGCCGAGCACGACGGTGCGGTGGTGGGCGGCCTGGCCGCAGTGGCCCGACGCCGCCACGGTCTCGATCGCCTCGAGAGCAGCGTGGACGGCCTGCCGGGCGGGCCCCTGCTGGCGGCCGGCCTGCCGGACGCCGTGCGGTGGAGCGCCTTCGCCGCCCTCTGTGGCGCCTATGCGGACCTCGCCGGCGGGCGCACCGCCCTGGTGATCCAGACCCTGGACCGGCCGCCGGCCCTGGCCCTGGCCGACCAGCTCGCCGATCGGCGCTGGGCCGCCAGCGATTTCACCGCCAGCGTGGTGGACTGCCGTGAGGGTCTCGAGCACGTCGAGCGGCGGCTCTGGACCAACAACCGGCGCAACGAGCGCAACCGCGGCCTCAAGCGCGGCTGCGTCCTGGCCACCGAGCGGGATCCCGCCGTGGTCCGGGAATGGTACCCGCTCTACGTGGCCTCCGCGGCCTCCTGGGCCCAGGCGCCGCTGCCGGCCGGACTGGTGACCAGCCTGCTCCGCGAGGCGCCCGATCGCTTCCTGATGACCACCTGCCGGCGAGACGGCCGGCTCCTGGGCGGGCACCTCTGCGTGCGCACCGCCGGCCAGCTCCTCGCCTGGCAGAGCGGCGTGGAGGCCGCCGCGTTGCGCGAGGTGTTCGTCGCCACCCTGCTCTACTGGCAGGATGCGGTGACCGCCTGCGCGGAGGGCCTCGAGGCCGTGGACTACGGCGGCAGCGTGGGGCGCGACACGCTGGCCGACTTCAAGCGCCGCTGTGGCGGCCGGCCGCAGCCACGGCGCGTGCTCGTGGCCTCCTCGCGCCTGGGCCGGGCCGCCCGCCGCGGAGCCGGCATCCTGCGCCGGCTGCGGGGGGGCGGACGATGAGGCTGGCCGCCACCGGCAGCCGCATCCTGCTCTGGCGCGCCCTGCAGAAGCTCGCCGGCGCCCTGACGGTCCTCGTGGTGGCCCAGGGCCTGGGGCCCGAGGGCAACGGCCGCTACAGCCTGACCCTGCTGGTGATCACCGTCGCGGCGTCCGTGCTCGCCGGCGGGGTGGGGCTGGCGTCGGTACCGCTGCTGCGACGGGGGGAGGGACCGCCCCGCCGGCTGCTGGCCGCCCAGGCGTGGTGGCTCGCGATGGTGGCCGGTGTGCTCGTGGCGATGGCCGTGGCGGTGCGGCAGCCCTGGGCCTGGTCCTGGCTGCAGGGCAGCCTGGGCTGGGACCACGACCTGCTGGCCGCGGCCGTCATCGCGGTGGCGGCCATGCTGGTCTTCGAGACGGTGAACTACGCCCTGCTGGCGGCCGGCCGCGTGGTGGCGGGTACCCTGGCGGCCGCCCTGCGGGCCACCGGCCACCTGGCCGTGGTGGCCGCGCTGCTCCTCGGCGACCGGCTGGACCTGACCCTGGCGGTCTGGTCGCTCACCGTCCTGCACCTGCTGGCGGCGGCCAGCCTGGTGCTGCGCCTGCGAGGCGCCCTGGGCGCCTTCCCGGCCGCGGCATCTGCCGGCCCGGGACCGGCCACGCCGCTGCCACGGCTGGCCTGCCGGCTGGTGCGGGCGGGCTGGCTGGGACAGCTCTCGGCCATCAGCTACCTCCTGCTGCTGCGCCTGGACCAGGTGATCCTCGAGGGCGCGGCGGGCGTGGCGGCGGTGGGCATCTACGCCCTGGCGGCCTGGGCGGCGGAGCTGCTCTGGCTGGTCCCGGAGGCCCTCAACCCGCTGCTGGTCCACTCCTCGGCCGGCCAGGACCATGACGCCCGCGACCGCACGGCCGCCCGGGCGGTGCGCCTGGCCCTGGCCGCCACCGCGGTCGCGGCGTTGCCCCTCGCCGTGCTGGCCCCCCCGGTGCTCGGCCTGCTCCGGGACGGGGCGTTCGCCGCGTCGACCGGCCCGCTGTGGGCCCTGCTGCCCGGCGTGGTGGCCTTCGCCCCGGGGGCGGTGCTCGCTGGCGACTTCATCGGACGGGGGCGTCCGGGCTGGAACACCCAGGCCAGCGCCCTGACCGTGGGGATCAACGTGGTGCTCTGCCTCGCCTGGATCCCCTCGGCGGGGGTCCTGGGGGCAGCCTGGGCATCCTCGGTGGCCTATGCCTGCGGGGCCGGCGTCATGGTCTGGCGGTTCCGGCGGGCGACGGGCCTGCCCTGGCGAGAGATCCTGGTCGTCCGTCCGGCCGATCTGCGCCGCTGACCCCTGCCGCTGGCGCGCGGCCCCTCGCGGCGGCCGTTCCTGGTGGTCGGCCGCCGGGCTCACCGGTGATCCCCTCCGGCACCCCACCGGGACCCACACCCCGCCCCACCCGGCCCCACCACGACCCCCACCGGCGCCATACGCCGTTTTCTGGCAGCTGCTGGCCATCCGGGGCGGCTCCGCACTTTTCTCGAAAATGGGGATTGACACCATCAGTGGGGTGCGGCTATGGTTCGGTGTGTCCAGGTGGTGAGAG
>JAASSM010000517.1 GCA_021767885.1 bacterium
CCGGCGAAGAGCTCGCGCTTGGCCAGGGTGCGGACCGGACCCCGCCGGAACGTGCAGCCCACCAGCGGCGGATCGAACCAGGAGACGTGGTTGCTGGCCAGGATGACACCGGGAGGCACCGTGGGGGCCGGCCGACCCACCACCCGCTCGCCGAGCAGCCGGGCGATGGGCGCCAGGGCGTGGTAGACCAGCCGGTACTTGCGCGGCAGCTCGCGCCAGGCGCGGTCCGCATCCCAGTCCAGTCGCCGCGCGAGCCAGGGATTGATCCGGCAGGCCAGGGTGGCCTCGTCGAGCTGGCGCTCCAGGCTCCAGGTGCTGGTGTCCAGGACCACGGCGTCCGGACCGATCACCAGCGGGCTCTCGCGCCGCTCGCTGTCCAGGCGGTCGCGGGCCTGCAGATCGGCCAGGACGGCGCCGCGGTCGGCCTCCTGGCCCCGCTCGCGGAACTGTCGCCAGCGCCGGTCCGCCCGCGCGTCCACGCTGGCGTCCAGGTAGATCTTGCAGGTGGCCAGGGGGAAGACCACGCTGCCGATGTCCCGCCCCTCCATGACCACCCCGCCGCGGCGACCGAGATCGCGCTGCCGCTCGACCATGCGCGAGCGCACCGCCGCATGGGCGGACACCTCCGAGACCCGGGCGTCCACCGCGGCGGCGCGGATGGCCTGGGAAACGTCGTGTCCGTTCCACACCACCTGGGTCTCGCGGTCGCCGGGGCGCAGGCGCAGGTCCGCGGCGTCGAGCAGGCCGGCGAGGGCGGCGCCATCGGAGGGGTCGACGCCGGCATCCAGGGCCGCCCGGGTCAGGGCCCGGTACATGGCGCCGGTGTCCACGTAGAGCAGGCCGAGGCGCCGGGCCACGGCCCGGGCGGTGGTGGACTTGCCCGAGCCGGCCGGCCCGTCGATGGCCACCACCGCATCGGGGGGGACGATGTTCCCGGCCGCCTGCAGGTCCTCCCGCGTGGGCAGGCTCAGCATGGCCTCACCCCAGGATCTGCTGCAGGGCGCCGATGCACCGCTGGTTCTCCGCGGGCAGCCCCACCGAGATGCGGACCGCGCCCTCGCCATCGGCCAGGCCGAAGGCGTCCATGGGCCGGACGATCACGCCCTGCTCCAGCAGGCGGCGGGACAGCTCGGTGCCGCTGCGGCCGGTGAGCGTGCAGAACAGGAAGTTGGTCTGGCTGGGGATCACGTCCAGGCCCAGCTTCGCCAGCTCGGCGGCCATCCACTCGAGCTGCTCGCGGTTGCGGCGGACCCGACCCTCGACGGCGTCCCAGTGCTGCAGGCAGGCGATGGCGGCGGCCTGGCTGATCATGTTGACGTTGAAGGGCTCGCGGGTCTTCTGCAGCTCGCCCATGAGCGCGGGATGCCCCAGCCCGTAGCCGATGCGCAGCCCCGCCAGGCTGTGGATCTTGGAGAAGGTCCGCAGGATCACCAGGTTCTCGCGACGGGCCAGCATGGGTTCGGTGCGAGGGTAATCCTCCGCCACGACGTACTCGTAGTAGGCCTCGTCCACGGCCACGATGACGTGGCCGGGGATCCGGTCGAGGAAGGCGTCGAACTCCGCGGCCGTCACGGAGGTGCCGGTGGGGTTGGTGGGGTTGCAGACGATCACCAGCTTGGTCTGCGCATCCACCGCCGCGGCCATGGCGTCGAGGTCGTGGACCCAGCCCTCGCGCATGGGCACGGCCCGGCCGGTCTCGAAGTGCACCTTCCCGGCCAGGCCGTAGACGATGAAGCTGTGCTCGGAGTAGACGAAGTTCTCTCCCGGGGACAGCAGGCCCCGGACCAGCATGTCCAGGACCTCGTTGGATCCGTTGCCCAGGAGGATGGCCCCGCGGTCCACCCCGTGGAACGCGGCCAGGGCCCCGGTGAGCTCCCAGGCGGCACCGTCGGGGTAGCGGTTGATCTCCGGCAGCACCGCGGTGATGGCCTCCAGGACCTCCGGCAGCGGGCCCTCGGGGTTCTCGTTGCTGGCCAGCTTGACCACGTCGTCGAGGCCCAGCTCTCGCTGGACCTCCTTCACCGGCTTGCCGGGCGCGTAGGGGCGCACCTCGAGGATCCCGGGCCGGAAGAGCTGCTTGTGGTCCATGTCCTCCACCTTTCCGGTCGCCCTGGGGCGACCGCGGGCCGCGGCCCGCTCACGGGTCCTGGTCGTTCTGGTCCTGATCGTCCCGGCCGGCGTCGGCCTCCCGCGGCTGCGGCGACCGGGCCCCGATCAGGCCGGCGGCCTCGCGCAGGGCCCGCTCCTCCTCCGGGTTGAGGCGCCGGAAATCTCCCGGCTGCAGGCGGCCGAGCTGGACCGGCCCCACCGCCGTCCGCAGGAGCTCGGTGACCCGGGCTCCCACGGCGGCGAACATGCGCCGCACCTGGCGCTTGCGGCCCTCGTGCAGCTCGATGATCCAGAGGCGGCGATCGCCACCGCGGTCGGCAGTGACGCGGCAGCGGCGGACCGGCCGGCCGTCCAGCTCGATGCTCCCGTCGGCCAGCGTGCGTTCGGCGCCCCGGGCCAGGGGCCTGGCCAGGCGCACCCGGTAGGTCTTCCAGACCCCCTGGCGAGGGCGCAGCAGGGCCTCGGCGAGGTCGCCGTCGTCGGTCCAGAGCAGCAGGCCGCTGCTGTCGCGGTCGAGCCGGCCGACGGGCTGGAACCGGTCCGGAAGATCGCCGCGGCGCCGGAACGACACCAGGCCCACCTGATCGCCCTGGGCCCGCAGCGTGGAGACCACGTCGTGGGGCTTGTGGAAGGCGTAGACCCGGTGGTCGGCCGGCAGCACCGCCGGCAGCCCGTCCACCGTCA
>JAASSM010000518.1 GCA_021767885.1 bacterium
AACCCGGCCACCCGCGTGGCGCTGTCCGCCCCGGCCGGCGCCACCGTGGCGCTGCGGGTGATCGACCTGCGGGGCCGGCTGGTGCGGTGGGCCACGGTCACCGCCGACGGCTCGGGCCGCGCGGAGTGGCGCTTCGACGGCCGCGACGCGCGGGGCCGGGACGTCCCCTCGGGCGTGTACCGGTGCGTGGCGGAGCTGGCCAGCGGGAGTGGCGCGGCCGGCGGCGGGTCGCTCGCCGGCTTCGCGGCGCGGAGCCTGACCATCGTGCGATGATCGTGGCGTGGAGACCGGCCGGGGCCCCCCCGGGGGGCCCCTCGCGGAGCCGAGGGCCTGGTCATGGTATGATCCCGGGCCACCGTCCGACCCCAGCAGGAGAGGCCCCCACGCATGCACCGACTCGCCGGCAAGGTCACCCTGATCAGCGGGGCCGCCCGCGGCATCGGCCTGGGCATCGCCCGGGCGTTCCTGGCCGAGGGCGCCCGGGTGGTGCTCACCGACATCGACGACCACCACGGCGCCCGCGCCGCCGCGGACCTGGGCGATGGCGCCGCCTACCGCCGGCTCGACGTGCGCGAGGCCGCGGGCTGGGAGGCGGCCACCACGGCGATCCTCGCCGACCACGGCCGTCTCGACGTGGTGGTCAACAACGCCGGCATCACCGGCCTCGCTGCCGGGGACTCGCCGCCCCACGACCCCGAGCACGCATCACTCGCGGACTGGCGCGCGGTGTTCGCCGCCAACGCCGACGGGGTCTTCCTCGGCTGCCAGGCCGCCATCCGGGCCATGCGCCGCGGCGGCGGCGCCGGGTCCATCATCAACCTCTCGTCGCGGTCGGGCCTGGTGGGCATCCCCCGCGCCGCGGCCTACGCGGCGAGCAAGGCGGCGGTCCGGCACCACACCCGCAGCGTGGCCCTCTACTGCGCCGAGGAGGGCCTGCCGATCCGCTGCAACGCCATCCTCCCCGCGGCCATCGACACCCCCATGTGGGATGCCCTGGTGGGCACCGGCCCCGAACGGGCGGCCCGCATGGCGGCCTTCGTGGACGACTGCCCCCTGCGACGCTTCGGGACGGTGGCGGAGGTGGCCGCCCTGGCCGTCTACCTGGCCAGCGACGAGTCGGGCTACGTCACCGGGGCGGACCACGTCATCGATGGCGGCACCCTGGCCGGGATGGCCACCCCGCCCCGACCGCGGGCGGGGTAATGGGGATCCGGCGGCGCGGGGCTCGGAGTCGATCAGGACCGCGTGGTCCTCACCTCGCCAGCAGCAGCTTCCGGACCACCGACCGCTCGGCGGACTGGAGCCGCGCGAGGTAGACCCCCGAGGGCACGAACCGGCCCCGAGCATCCCGTCCGTGCCAGACGGCCGTGTGCCGGCCGGCGGCATGCGGGCCGTCGGCGAGGGTGGCCACCAGCCGGCCGCGGGGGTCGTACACCTGCAGGCGGATCGGTTGCGCTCGGTCCAGGGCGTAGCCGATGGTGGTGACCGGATTGAAGGGGTTGGGTGCGGCGCCGGTGATGGCCAGCCCGGCGAGCGCCGGAGGCGCCTGGACCCCGACCGGGGCGTCGGCCGCGAGCGCGGCGATCTCCGCGTCCGCGAGCGCGCGGTCGTAGATGCGCAGGTCGTCGATCTTGCCGTGGAACACCTCGAGCAGACCCGGCGTGTCGGCGCCGATGATCAACGGCCGGCCATCCTGCGCGGGTGCGGCGACGTCCAGGGGCACGGTGTCCCGCAGCTCGCCGTCGACGTAGAGACGGGCCGCGGCGCCATCCCAGGCCGCGGCCACGTGGTACCACCGGCCGAACGCGAGGTCGGTGGGAGCGGTGGCCGTCTGGTTCCAGTTGCCGATGGAGGCGCCCAGCCCGGCCGGCGAGGTGTAGAGGCGATACATGAAGGCGTTGGTGGCCTGATCGGACTTCATGAGCACGGGCCCGAAGTCGTCGCCGACCATCGACCAGCCGTCGATCGCGATCCAGGCGGCCATGGTCACCGCCGTGTCCGCCCGGTCGAGGCTCGGGGAGCCGGGCACGGTGATCCGGGAGCTCTGCCCGTCGAACCAGTAGGCGGCGTCCGGCTGGCCGAAGCGGTCGGTGGTGAGCATGACGGTGGAGCTGGGGGTGCCGTGATTGTCGAAGCCGCTGACGTCGTCGGCGTCGCCGTCGAACGGGTAGTGCGCCACCAGGCCGTCGGTGGGCTGGGCCGCGGCCGTGGCCATGCCGCGTGCCGGGCCGGCGTCGTGGGCCGCGAGCTGGCCGAGCGGCCGCGGTCCGGTGGACCCGCCGGCGTGGGCCACGGTCGGGTGCAGCACCAGGATGAGGGCGGTGGCCAGGAGGCAAGCGGTGCCCAGGAGGAGGGCGGCGGTGGCGATGGTGGCCCCGACCACCGGACCGGTGGCGAGCGGGATGCGGAACATGGCGGTGTCCTTCCGTCGAAAGGTGGCGATCGCCCGCGACCACGGTGACCCCGCTCGCTCGCGGCGGATCCGCGGCGCGACCGACGGGGTCGCGAAGAGGATACGGAAAGCGTGGGCGCAGGCGGACAGGACGGTGGCCGGAAAGGCGCCCCGGGCAGGCCGGATGGCCACCGAACGATGGTCGCCGGGGATGCACGATCACGGGGATGCGATCACGGGGATGCGGTCGTGGGAATCCCCTCGTCGGGGCGGTCGGGTCCCCGGTGGGCCAGCAGGACCGCCGCGACCACGGGCACCCGCTGATCGCACAAGAAAAACGGGTCCGCGGCAAAACCCGTGAAGCCGCCTCCACGCTTGTTGTCCAGAAGACCCGTGGAGGG
>JAASSM010000519.1 GCA_021767885.1 bacterium
CCGAGGTGCGGGTGAACCTGAGCTTCTGGGCGCCGGTGCCGGACCAGTCCGCGGCGCTGATCCGCGTGGGCATGGCCAACCAGGGGTCCAGCAACCGCACCGTGGCCTATGACCTGGTGCAGGACCAGACCGTGCTGGCGGAGCTGCCGCCCTTCACCGTCAACAGCCCCTACGAGCGCATCTACGAGGCCGCCCTGCCCGCGGACGTCATGCTCGCCGAGGACGTGGCCCTGCGGGCGCGCAACGGCATCACCACCCTGCCCCTGTTCTGCTACCTCAACTGGGTGGAGGTGCAGTACGACGCCCGCTACGAGGCGCCCTTCGGCCGCCTGGCCTTCTCCGGCGGTGACGCCGAGGCCGTCAACGACATCCAGATCCCGGGCTTCGGCGGCACCGAGGTGGGCCTGGTGGAGGTCACCGATCCGCGCAACCCGGTGTGGGTCGCGCTGAGCCGCAGCAACGTGGTGGAGGCCGGCGACCGCTACACCCTCTCCCTGCAGGTGGACCAGACCGGCGGCCAGCGCCAGTTCTACGCGGCCACCAACATGGAGTCCAACGGCGTGCCGGACATCCTCTACGGCAGCGCGGAGCTGGCCTCCGGCGTGCGCCCCACCGAGCTGAGCGAGAGCAGCGCCGACGTCCTGGTGGTCTGCCATCCGGAGCTGCGCGAGGCGGCCGATCAGTGGCTGGACTACCGCCGCGAGCGCGATCCCGAGCGCACCTTCCACGTGGTGGCGCCGCAGGACGTGTTCGACTGGTACAGCGGCGGCCTGAAGAACCCCTGGGCCATCAAGCGCCTGGTCAACCACGCCCTGGCCAACCCCGCCTGGGGGACCTGGGCCCTGGTGCTCATCGGCGACGCCAACGAGAACCCGCGGGAGCTGGGCGTCCCCTCGGCCGGCCGCCAGTGGTCGCGCGACTGGGTGCCCACCCACTTCCACGTGCAGTTCATCGGTGGCCTGTCGCCCGAGGTGCTCGCCTCGGACGAGTGGTTCGCCAATCCCGACGTGGACGGTACCCAGGACTTCCCCGGGGACGTCACCGAGCCGGCGGACCTGTACGTGGGCCGCCTGCCGGCCAACAGCCCCGAGGACGTCCTGCGCATCCTGGCCAAGATCCAGCAGGTGGAGAACGCCCAGCCGGGGGAGACCTGGCGCCGGCGCGGCATCTTCATGGCCGACGACGCCTGGTCCAGCGGCACCCTGGACGCCGGCGGCTTCACCCTGGAGTACCAGGACAACGAGGACGACTTCGAGCTCTCCGAGCGCCGCATGGCCCTGGCCTGGGAGGCCAACGCGGGCCTGGTGCCGCTGGCGGCGGACACCGTCTGGCTGCGGCCCTTCATGGAGCCCATCTATCCCCAGGACGGCGGCTCCATCCCCCTGAACGACGCCCGCGAGTGGTGCGAGGAGAGTGGCGCGCCGGACCATCTCATCGCGCGCCTGAGCCAGGGCGCCACCCTGGCGCACTTCCAGGGCCACGCCAACCACTGGCTCATGGCCCACGAGGTCTGGTTCCAGCACGACACGCGCTCGATCACCTACCGCCAGGACGTGGACCTGCTGACCAACGTGGGCAAGCCCTGGCTCTTCTGCGGCATGGGCTGCCACCTGGGCGACTTCATCCAGAACGTGGGCCATGCCAGCGGCAACCTGGTGATGCCCGGCCTGGGCGAGAACCTGCTGCTGCTCACCGACGCCGGGGCGGTGGCCAGCTATGCCAGCAGCGGCTACGAGTTCCTGCAGAACAACCTGCGGCTGAGCGAGATCTTCCTCGACCGCATGGTCCTCGAGCCGCCGTCCATGACGGTGGACGGCGAGATGGTGGCCAGCCGCTGGATGCTGGGCGAGGTGGCCTGGGCGGCCGAGGCCGATCTGCTGGCCAGCTTCTCCACCCTCACCAACCGCCAGATGGTCTACCAGTACACCATCCTGGGCGACCCGCTGCTCATGCTGGACGCCGGTCCGCCGGAGGTGGACGCCGAGCTGGCCGGCCCCGGTGGCGGCGCCGTCTCCGGCGAGGTGGCGCTGCAGGCGGTCGACGCCAGCAACCTGCGCCAGCTCACCATCCAGGCCCGCGACGAGGCCGGCATCGCCCGGCTGCGCGTGCGCGACAGCGCCGGCGGGGACCTCACCAGTCAGGCGGTGATCAGCGCGGTGCCCGCCTACCAGAACGGCAGCCGTCAGATCATGGACTACGGCCTGTCGGTGCCGGTGCGGCCGTTCCCGCACCAGGTCCTGGTGGAGGTGTTCGACACCGCCGACCGCGGCGATGCGGGCGACCACTGGGTCCTGACGCTGGACGTGGCCCACGAGACCACCGTCACCACCGCCGACGGCGAGCCGCTGGATCCGGACGCCTTCACCTTCCCCGCCGGCGAGCCGGTGGACCTGCGGCTGCTGATCGCGTCGGCCGCGTGGCTGGACGAGGAGACCACCGTCGGCGTCTCCGGCGACGCGCTCGAGGTCTCCGGGGTCACGAGCACCGTCCTGGGCAACGACCGCCTGCAGATCGACTTGACCGTCACCGCCGGTCCGGGCAAGGTGGACCGGGGCGTGACGGTGACGGTGGACGGGTACGAGACGTTCGTGCTGCTGTCGGCCGGCGATCCGGTGGTGGTGACCGGCGGCATCAGCGGCCTGATCAACGTGCCCAACCCCATGCGCGAGGAGACGCGGTTCGTCTTCGCCACCAACCTGGCCAGCGGCCAGGGCAAGCTGCGGATCTGGACGGTGAGCGGGCGCTCGGTGGCCGACGTGCCCTTCGCCCTCTCGGGCGCCGGCCAGGAGG
>JAASSM010000520.1 GCA_021767885.1 bacterium
CGACGGGGGCGATCAGGTGTTTCATATGTATACCTAATTGGTATTGATTCCACCAGGGGGGGACGGGCCACCGGCCCGGCCCCCCACCCCGGAAGCGCCGGCACCGGGATCCGGACCGGCCACCGAACAGGAGACAGCGCCAGATGATCAACCTCAGTCAGGGGGCCGTCGACGAGTTCCGGCGGCTGATGGACGAGCAGAACCGGCCGCAGGCCGTGATCCGCATCGGCGTGGAGTCCGGCGGCTGCTCCGGCCTGCAGTACTCCATGGACTTCGACGACGCCGTCGGCGACGACGACACCGTCTTCGAGCAGGACGGCGGCCTGCGCGTGGTGGTCGCGCGGGAGGAGCTGATGTACCTCGACGGCCTGCAGGTGGACTTCACGAAGAAGCTCATGGGCGGCGGGTTCCGCTTCGAGAATCCCAACGCCTCGCGGAACTGCGGCTGCGGGACGTCGTTCCGGGTCTGACGTCTTCCCTTCGGGGAGAATGTGGACCCTGAATGGTCGCTAATAACGGGGTGGCAATCCCGGGCAAACGGTCGTTAAATAGTTGGCGGACCGGTCGGATCGGTCCGCCCTGTCTGCATCCTCGGCCCCGCCCCAAGGGCCAGGCAGCCCACGACGACCTTCAAGCCACCGGGATGGTGTCCTCTTGGCTGACGACCACACCCGCGCGTCCGGTGCGCCCGGAGACGACTCTGCGCGCAAGGGCCGCAACGGCGGCCGCTTCCTGTTCCCCCGCTGGACCAACTTCATGGGCCCGGCCTCGGCGGTCATCGCCGTCGGCGGGATCGTCTACCTGACGGTCCTGGTGACCGCGGTCTTCCATCCGAAGAACTCCGCCATCGGCTACGCGCCCGAGCAACCCGTGCCGTTCAGCCACGCGCTGCACGCCGGCGAGCTGGGCATGGACTGCCGCTACTGCCACAACACGGTGGAGCAGGCGGCCCACGCCGCGGTGCCCTCGGCCGAGACCTGCATGAACTGCCACAAGACCATCCACACCGAGAGCGCCAAGCTGCTGCCCATCCGCGAGTCCTACGCCACGGGCAAGCCGGTGGAGTGGGTCCGCGTGCACGACCTGGCCGACTACGCCTACTTCGACCACAGCGCCCACGTCAACGCCGGCGTGGGCTGCGTGAGCTGCCACGGCCGCATCGACCGCATGGAGGTGGTCAGCCAGCAGGAGAAGCTCACCATGAGCTGGTGCCTGGACTGCCACCGCGACCCCGAGCCGCACCTGCGTCCCCGCGACCAGGTCACCAGCATGGAGTGGGTGCCGGACGAGGACCCGGCCGTCCTCGGCGCCCGGCTGCGCGAGATCCACGACATCAACCCGAGCACCGACTGCACGGCCTGTCATCGCTAGGTCGCCAGCTGCCGCGGCGACGACGGAGGATTCCATGAGCAAGGCGAACAGCACCGATCTCCAGGGCCGTGGCTACTGGCGCAGCCTCGAGGAGCTGGCGCAGAGCGACGGGTTCCGCCACCAGCTGGAGAACGAGTTCCCCGGCGGCATCGAGCCCCCCGCCGACGGCGTCTCCCGCCGCCGCTTCCTGCAGATCATGGCCGCCTCGGCCGCCATGGCCGGCCTGGCGGGCTGCCGCTGGCCCGAGGAGACCATCGTCCCGTTCGCCAAGCGCCCCGACGGGTGGGTGCCGGGCACCACGCGGCACTTCGCCACCGCCTGCGAGCAGGGCGGCGTGGGCTGGCCCCTGCTGGCCACCAGCTACGACGGCCGCCCCATCAAGGTGGACGGCAACCCGGAGCACCCCTGGAGCCTGGGCGCGGCCACCGCGCAGCTGCAGGCCAGCGTCCTGGACCTGTGGGACGTCGACCGCAGCCGCGCGCCGCGGCGGCGCCAGGGCAACCAGGAGGTCACCGCCACCTGGGAGGACTTCGCCGCCTTCGCCGACGAGCACCTCGGCGGCCTGGCCGGCCGGCGTGGCCAGGGGCTGGCCTTCCTGCTGCCGGCCACCGGCTCGCCCACCGCGGCCCGCCTGGTGGCCGAGCTGCGCGAGCGCTTCCCCGCCGCCCGCTGGTACGAGCACGAGCCGGTGAGCGACGCGGTGCGCCGCGAGGCCGCCCGGGTGGCGTTCGGCCGTCCCCTGCGGGACGTGCCCCACCTGGAGCAGGCCCGCGTGATCGCGGACTTCGACGCCGACCTGCTCGGATCCCATCACGCCAGCCTGCGCAACGCCCGCATGTTCGCCCGGGGCCGCAAGCCGGTCCGCGGCGAGATGAACCGCCTGTACTGCCTGGAGAACGGCCTGAGCTCCACCGGCGCCATCGCCGATCACCGGGTGCCCGTGGCCCGCAGCCAGGTCCTCGGCGCCCTGGCCGCGGTGGCCGCCCGCCTGGTCCTCGATCACGGCGTGGCGCTGCCCGCCGGCGCCGGCCTGCGGGCCCAGGACCTGGTCGCCTGGCGCGACCGCGGGCCCCAGCCCGAGGTGCTCGACGCCCTGGCCGCCGACCTCGCCGCCCACCGCGGCGCGGGCCTGGTGGCCGTGGGCGACCGCCAGCCGCTGGCCGCCCACCACCTGGCGCACGTGCTCAACGCCGCCCTGGGCAACCTGGGCGAGACCATCACCTTCCTGGAGGCCCCGGCGCCGGCGGCGGGCCTGCCGGAGCTCACCGCCGCCCTGCAGGGCGGCCGCGTGGACACCCTGGTGATCCTGGGCGGCAACCCGGTGGCCACCGCGCCGGCGGACGTGCCGTTCGGCGAGGCCGTGACCCGGGCGAAGACCAGCATCCACCTCGGGCTGCACTGTGACGCCACCGCCGC
>JAASSM010000521.1 GCA_021767885.1 bacterium
CATCCATGCCGAGCCCGGCGGCGTCAGCCCCGTGGCCACCGGCATCGGCGGCGCGGTGATCGGCGGCGCCATCGGCGCCGGCCTGGCCCTCTCCCGCAAGCTGGACGCGGCGGAAGACGAGGCCCAGGCCCAGAAGAAGGAGGAGTAGGCATGGAGAACAGCCGACGCTCATTCCTGAAGGGGCTGGCCACCGTGGGGGCCACGGCGGCCGCCTCCTCGGTGCCCGTGCCGGCCCGGGCGGCCGGCCCGGTCAAGGCACCGGACGACGCCGTGGGCATGCTCTACGACACCACCCTGTGCATCGGCTGCAAGGCCTGCGTGGTGGCCTGCGCCGACGCCAACGACCTGCCCCGGGACCAGCGCAACGATCCGCTCTACCAGGCCCCGGGGGCGCTCAACGACCAGACCAAGAACATCATCAAGCTCTACCAGGACGGCGACCGGCGCTCCTACATGAAGGCCCAGTGCATGCACTGCCTGGACCCCAGCTGCGCCAACGCCTGCATGATCGGCTCCTACCAGAAGCGCGAGTACGGGATCGTCACCTGGGATCCCGCCAAGTGCATCGGCTGCCGCTACTGCCAGATCGCCTGCCCCTACGACATCCCCAAGTTCGAGTGGGACGAGCGCACGCCGCGCCTGATCAAGTGCGAGCTGTGCCACCATCGCGTGATCGAGGGCGGCGAGCCCGCCTGCTGCGAGGTCTGCCCGCGCGGAGCGGTGATCTACGGCAAGTACGCCGACCTGCTCGAGGAGGCGCACCGCCGCCTCGAGGAGAACCCCGGCAAGTACGTCGATCACGTCTTCGGCGAGGTGGAGGGGGGCGGCACCCAGGTGCTGTACCTCTCCCACGTGCCGTTCGATCAGCTCGGCCTGCCGGATCTCGACGAGAAGGCGGCCGGCGAGCTCACGCGGGAGATCCAGCACGGGATCTACAAGGGCTTCATCGCGCCGGTGGCGCTGTACGCCGTCCTCGGCGGCGTCATGCTCCGCAACCGGCGGCGCGAGAAGAAGGCCCGGCAGCAGACCGGCGAGTAGCAGGGTGCTCCTCGCCTCGGCAGATCAGAGTGACGCATTCCGTGGCGGACCGGCGACGGCCGCGGCGGGCCAGCGATAAAGGGGTTGATCAATGAGCAAGCGAATCGTCGTGGATCCCGTGACGCGCATCGAGGGACACCTGCGCATCGACTGCGAGGTGGACGGTGGCGCCGTGAACAAGGCGTGGTCCTCCGGCCAGATGTGGCGCGGCATCGAGACCATCCTCAAGGGGCGCGACCCGCGCGAGGCCTGGCTGTTCACCCAGCGCTTCTGCGGCGTCTGCACCACCGTGCACGCCCTGGCGTCGGTCCGCGCGGTGGAGAACGCCGTCAAGGTGGAGGTGCCGCTCAACGCGCAGCTGATCCGCAACCTGATCCTCAGCGCCCACGCCATGCACGACCACATCGTGCACTTCTTCCACCTCTCGGCCCTCGACTGGGTGGACGTGGTCTCCGCGCTGAAGGCCGATCCGAAGGCCACCGCGAAGCTGGCGCAGTCGCTGTCGCCGTGGCACCGCAACAGCGAGCAGGAGTTCAAGGCGGTCAAGGACAAGCTGGCCACCTTCGTGGACCGCGGCCAGCTGGGCATCTTCGCCAACGGCTACTGGGGCCACAAGGCCATGAAGCTGCCGCCCGAGGTGAACCTCATGGCGGTCAGCCACTACCTGCAGGCCCTGGACTACCAGCGCACCGTGAACAAGATCAACGCCATCCTCGGCGGCAAGACGCCCAACATCCAGAACCTCGCCGTGGGCGGCGTGACCAACGCCATCAACCTGGACAGCCCCTCGGCCGTGAACATGAACACCCTGTTCCGGATCAAGGACCTGCTGGACGAGATGGGCGCGTTCATCGAGCACGTCTACCTCACCGACGTCTGCGCCATCGGCGCCATGTACCCCGAGTGGCTGGGCTACGGTGCCGGCGTGACCAACTACCTCGCCGTCCCGGACATGCCGCTGAACTCGGCCATGACCGACTACGACCTGCCCGGCGGCACCATCATGAACGCGGACTTCTCCACGCACCGCGCCATCGGCAGCCTGGAGGACCCGTACTTCGCCGACAACGTCACCGAGTCCATCGCGCGGGCCTGGTACGACGGGGACTGGGAGAAGCATCCCTACGAGGAAGACACCATCCCCAGCTACACCGAGTTCCAGGACGACGGGAAGTACTCCTGGATCAAGGCACCCCGGTTCCAGGGCGAGGTGATGCAGGTGGGGCCGCTGGCCCAGGTGCTGGTGGGCTACGCCCAGAAGCACGAGCCCACCATGAAGTGGCTGACCCGGGCCATCGACACCGCCAGCGCGGTGGCGGGCATCCAGGTCCAGCCGGCCATGCTGCACTCCACGCTGGGCCGGCACGTGGCCCGCGCCGTGCGGGCGGCCATGATCTGCGAGCTGTCGCAGAAGCACTGGAAGATGCTGGTGGACAACATCGCCTCCGGCGACACCGACATCTTCAACGTCCCGGAGTTCCGCGGCGAGCAGGTGGGCTTCGGCTGCCACGAGGCGCCCCGCGGCACGCTGTCGCACTTCGTGGTGATCCGCGACGGGAAGATCGTCAACTACCAGGCGGTGGTCCCCTCCACCTGGAATGCCGGCCCGCGCGACGCGCAGGACCGTCCCGGCCCGTACGAGGCCTCGCTGGTGGGCAACCCCATCGCCGACGCCGAGCGGCCCCTCGAGGTGCTGCGCACCATCCACTCCTTCGATCCCTGCATCGCCTGCGCCGTCCACA
>JAASSM010000522.1 GCA_021767885.1 bacterium
AGGGCGGCCGGGGCCAGCACGGCCACGGCCGCCTGCCATGGTTCGCACTCGTGGCCGCGGGCCAGGCCGATCACCGTGAGCGCCAGTTCCCAGATCATGCCCACGGGCGGGCCCAGGACGGGGATCACCACCAGGAGCTGGGCGGCCCGGCTGTAGGCCACCACCCGCAGGGTGGCCTCGAAGCCCAGGCGCCCGGCGCCCAGAAGCCGCAGGAGGCCGTGGAAGACCGCGGCGCGCGCGTACACCGCCATCACCGCGATCACCGGGGCCAGCAGGAGCTGCCCCGTGGCCACCAGCGGCCCGCGGGGCACCCCGCCCAGGCCAGGCAGCAGCGACAGCGGCAGGCTGCCCAGGGCCAGGGACCACATCCAGTCCAGCAGTGCGGCGACCACCGCCACGGCCACCGCGAAGAGCACCGGCTGGCCCTGTCCCAGGCCCACCGGCAGGCGGGAGAAGAAGGCCCGCGGCTCGAGCATCACCTCGCGGACGGTCTGCACGAAGGCGTCCAGGAGGGTGTACGGCGGCCGCTGTTCCCAGGGGGGCGGTTGCGGGTTCCGGGCGTCGGTCACGGGCATCCTTTCGGCCACGGGTCGACCCATGTACGCACGGCCGGGCCGACACGTTGCACCAGATCACCGGTTGCGCGAGGACCGAGAATCGGTTGAAATACCGTGCGATCGGCGTCACATCGCAACCCGTCATCCGAGGAGACATCATGCGCTGGACCGTGAGCAAGGGGGACCTGGGCGCGCTGGCGGCGGATCTGCTGATCCTGCCGGTGCTCGAGGGCGAGAAGAGCGCGGACCTGGCCGGCGTGGTCCGGCTGGCCGGCGGCCATGGCGACCTCGCCGGGATCATCGGCCGCGCCGGTTTCCGCGGCAAGGCCGGCACCACGTTGCCGGTGTACTGCAGCGGCATGAAGGCCGGCTGGGTCCTCCTGGTGGGGCTCGGCAAGCGCGAGAAGCTCTCCCTGGCCGGCCTACGCGAGGCCGGCGGGCGGGCCGCCCAGCAGGCGCGCAGCATGGATGCGCGCTCGGTGGCCGTGGTGCCCACCCTGGCCGACACCGGCTTCGACGCCGAGACCGTGGTCCGCTGCTGGGTGGAGGGCGCCACCCTGGGCCTGGCCCCGGCGGGACCGGCGGACGAGCGCAAGCTGAAGGACGCCGCGCCGCGCACATGGAAGCTCCTGCCGGCAGCGGCCGATCAGGCGGGCGATCTGCGGCGCGGTCTGGCCGCGGCCACCGCCGCTGCGGCCGGGTGCCTGGCGGCGCGCCGCCTGGTGAACCTGGCTCCCAACCAGCTGACACCGGTGCGCCTGGCGGAGGAGGCCCGGGCCCTGGCCCAGGAGCATGACCTGAAGTGCACGGTGCTCGGCCCGGCCCAGCTGAAGCGGCTGAAGATGGGCGGGATCCTGGGCGTGGCCCAGGGCAGCGCCAACGAGCCGCGGCTGATCTGCCTGGAGAGCCGGTCCGCCCCCCGCGGGGCGCCCACGGTGGCCCTGGTGGGCAAGGGTGTCACCTTCGACACCGGCGGCATCAACCTCAAGCCCGGCGCCAAGATGGACGTGATGAAGTGCGACATGGGCGGCGCGGCCGCGGTGCTCGGCGCGGCGGCCATCGTCGCGGCCCGCAAGCTGCCCGTCCGCCTGCTGGCCGTCGCGCCGGCGGTGGAGAACATGCCCGGTAGCCGGGCCATCAAGCCGTCGGACATCCTGGAGATGGCCAGCGGCCAGACCGTGGAGGTGCTCAACACCGACGCCGAGGGGCGGCTCATCCTCGCCGACGCCCTGCACTGGGTGGCCGGCAAGAAGCCCGACTACGTGGTGGACATCGCCACGCTCACCGGCGCCTGCGCGGTGGCCCTGGGCACGGAGTTCGCCGGCGTCATGGGGACCAGCGGCGACCTGCTGGACGTGCTCGAGCAGGCTGGCGGCGAGACCGGCGAGCGCGTCTGGCCGTTGCCGCTCATCGACGCTCACCGCGAGGCGCTGGAGAGCAAGGTGGCCGACCTCAAGAACCTGGGCCCGCGCGAGGGCGGGGCGCTCACCGCGGGGGCGTTCCTGGGCGCCTTCGTGCCCGAGGACATGGCCTGGGCCCACGTGGACATCGCCGGGCCCGCGTGGACGGACAAGGGCGGCCCTCTCGGCCCACGGGGCGGCACCGGCTTCGGCGCCCGCCTGCTGGCGCGGGCGGTGGAGATCCTTGCCGGCTGAGCGCCTGGGCGACCTCTCCGGGAGCCGCCTGCTGGGTCGTCTGGCCCGGCTGGCGGCTCCGGTGGTCCTGGCCAACATCAGCCAGACCCTGATGGGGCTGGTGGACACGCTCATGGTCAGCCGCCTGGGGACCGCCGCCATCGCCGCGGTGGGCGTGGCCACGCTCCTGTTCTCCGCCCTGGCGACCAGCCTGAAGTCCCTCGACGTCGCGGTGCAGACGTTCATCGCGCGTCGCGATGGCGAGGGGCGGTCCCGCGATGCGGGCGCCGTCCTGGGCACGGCGCTGCTGCTGGTCCTCGCCGCCGGCGCCCCGGCCACCTGGGTGGGGCTGCGCTGGCCGCACCTGGGCCTCGGTCTGGTGCTCGAGGATCCGGCGGTGGTGCAGCAGGGCGCCGGGTACTATGCCCTGCGGAGCGTGGGTCTGCTGCCCCTGCTCGCCTACTTCCAGATGCGCGCCTGCGCCGACGGCCTGGGCCGCACGCGCCTGGGCATGGTCACCGGCGTGGGCATGAACCTGCTCAACGTGCTGCTGAACTGGGTGTTGATCTTCGGCGAGCTGGGGGCGC
>JAASSM010000523.1 GCA_021767885.1 bacterium
AACCGTCGACCAGCCAGTCGAGCTGCGCGGCGGACAGCTCGCCGCCGCGCTTCTTGGTCTCGATGATCTCCAGGATGTCCACGCAGGGCCTCCGGCACGGGCGGCGTCGGCAGCGGACGCCGCGCGGTGAAGCGCCGAGCGACAGGCGGACCGGGCGCCCCCGGCCGTCCGGCCACTCAGGCAGTGACGATGACCACGCCGCTGCTGGTTCCCAGCCGATTGGCGCCCGCGGCGAGCATGGCCTCGGCGGTGGCGCGGTCGCGGATGCCGCCAGCGGCCTTGACGCCGGCCTCGCCGCCCACCGTCCGCCGCAGCAGACGCACGTCGTCGAGGGTGGCCCCACCGCCGGCGAAGCCGGTGCTGGTCTTGACGAAATCCGCCCCCGCATCCACGGAGATGCGCGCGGCCAGCTCCTTCTCCGCGTCCGAGAGCAGCGTGCACTCGAGGATGACCTTGAGGACCGCCAGGCCCATGGTCTCGCGGCGCACCGCGGCGACGTCGCGGAAGACCGCGTCGTGGCGTCCTCCCTTGAGCGCTCCCAGCGGCAGCACCATGTCCACCTCGGTGGCGCCCAGCTGGACGGCGCGGCGGGCCTCGAGGGCCTTGATCTCGGTGTCGCTGGCGCCGAGCGGAAAACCCGCCACCGTGCAGACCGCCACGCCGGTCCCGTCGAGCAGCTGGGCGCACAGCGGCACGAAGCGCGGATTGATGCACACCGAGGCGAAGCGGTGCTGCTGGGCCTGCCGGCAGAGCGTCTCGACCTGCTCGCGCGTGGCCTCGGGCTTCAGCAACGTGTGGTCGATGCAGCGGGCCAGGTCTTCCGGGGTGTGCGTGGCCGCGGGCTCGACGTCGGCACGACGGGTGCCCTCGCCGGCATAGGCCCGCAGGAAGATCTCCTCGCGGCGGGCGTTGCCGCCCTGGGTCCAGCCCTCGCTCATGCGGTCTCCTTTCCGTCGGTGCCGGCCCGGCGCGAGCCGGGGAAGTCGCGGAACGCGGCCGGCAGCAGCTCGCCGATGGTGGTGGCGACCACGTCGCCTGCGGCCCCGTCCTCGCCCGCCAGCAGCACCTCGAGGTCGGGCGCCAGCTCCAGCAGCACCTGGCGGCATGCCCCGCACGGCGGCGTGGGCCGCCGACCGTCGGCGCAGACGGCGATGGCCACGAGGTCGCGGCGGTCCTCGGCCACCGCCCGGGCGATGGCCGCCCGCTCGGCGCAGATGGACAGGCCGAAGCTGGCGTTCTCCACGTTGGTGCCGGTGACGATGTGGCCGTCGCGGCAGCGCAGCGCCGCCCCCACCCGGAAGTGCGAGTACGGCGAATAGCTCAGGCGTCGCGCGGCACAGGCCGCGGCCACCAGCTCGGCATGGGCCTCGGTCATGATCCCTCCTCGGGGCCGGCACGGAGCGCGGCCAGGAAGCTGCGTCCCGGGGCGTCCACGGCCACGCCGAAGAACTCGGCCACGGTGGCGCCCAGATCGGCGAACGTGGTACGGAGACCCAGGTCCGGGCCGGGCCGCCGCCCGTCGCCGAGCACGGCCAGCAGGGGCACCTCCTCGCGCGAGTGGTCGGTGGACGCGGTGGTCGGGTCGTTGCCGTGATCGGCCGTGATCAGCAGCAGGTCCTCCGGCCGCAGCCGCGGCAGGAATCCCGCCAGCCAGGCGTCGAAGGCCTGCAGACCGCCGGCCATGCCGGCCGGATCGTTGCGGTGCCCCCAGAGCATGTCGAAGTCCACCAGGTTGACCATGAGGAAGGCCGGATCCGGCGCCTGCGGATAGGCCTCGGCCAGCAGCCGCATGCCGGTGGCGTTGTCGGGGCTCTTGACGCCATCGTCGATGCCGGCCCCGGCATAGAGGTCGCGGATCTTGCCGATGGTCTGGACCCGCACGCCGGCCTCCCGCAGCGCGTGGAGCACCAGACCCGGCCCGGGCGCGAGGGAATAGTCCCGGCGGTGGGGCGTGCGCACGTAGGCGCCGCTGGTGCCCACGAAGGGCCGGGCGATCACCCGGCTGACGCCGTGCGGCGGCTGCAGCAGCTCGCGCGTCACCTCGCAGACCCGGTAGAGCTCCTCCAGCGGGACCACCTCCTCGTGAGCCGCGATCTGGAAGACCGAATCGGCCGAGGTGTAGACGATCAGCGCGCCGGTGCGCACGTGCTCGTCTCCCAGCTCCTCGATGATGGCGGTCCCGCTGGCCGGGCGGTTGCCCATCCACGCATGGCCCGTCCGGCGGGAGAACTCCGCCATCACGTCGGCGGGGAACCCGCGGGGATAGGTGGGGAACGCGGTGCTGGTGATCAGGCCCATCAGTTCCCAGTGGCCGGTGGTGGAGTCCTTCCCCGCCGAGACCTCGCGCATGCGGCCGTGTCCGGCCCGGGGCTCAGGCACGGGGGGCACGCCGGCGATGTCATGGAGATTGCCCAGCCCCAGCGCCTGCAGCGCGGGCAGGTCCAGGCCGCCCTCGTGGCGGGCGAGGTTGCCCAGGGTGTCGCTGCCGGCATCGCCATAGTCGCTCGCGTCGGGCGCGCCGCCCACGCCCACGCCGTCGAGGATGATCAGGATCGCCCGCGCCATGCTGCCTCCGGTCGCCTTCGCCCACGCGGAACCCGGGATTCCGGGGAGGTTACGCCCCTGACCGCGAGCCGTCAACGTCACGCGCGCCGCAGCGGGTCCACCTCCGGCCTTGCCACCGGGCGTGGCCGCGCTAGTATCGGCGCCATGTGTGCCGACCTCTTCGACCCCGATGCGCCCGGCCCCGGCGAGGCGCCGGACCGCGC
>JAASSM010000524.1 GCA_021767885.1 bacterium
CCTGGGCCGCGAGGGCGCCACGGCGGCCGCCGCCCTGGCCGCGCTGGGCCTGTTGCTGCCCGGTCTGCTGCAGGCGAACGGCGCCGGGCCGTTGCCCGCCACCACCGGGCTGAGCGCGGTGATGCTGCTGAGCGCCGGGCTGGCCGCGGGCGAGATGGTCCGCGTGGCCGAGCGTCGACGCCATGCCGAGGCCCATGCCGAGCACCATGTCCGGCGTGCGGGCCAGGAGATGCAGATGATCCTGGACAACCTCGGCAGTGGCCTGCTGACCGTCGATCGCGCCGGACGCATCACGCGCATCAATCCCCTGGCCCGCACGATCCTCGGCCTGGGCGACCGTGCGGGCTGCGGTCACGATCTGGGCGAGGTCCTGGGCGACGGCGGCGAGGACCTCGCCGGGCTCATCGAGAGCGCCCTTGACGACGGCCGCCCACGCCGCCGCGCGGAGGTGCAGGTCCGGCGAGGCACGCAGTCCGTGCCGCTGGGCGTGAACGTGGTGTTCCTCGCGGGCCACGATGGCGCGCTCGAGGGCGCGGTGGTGGTCTTCAGCGACCTCACCGAGGTCCGGCGCCTCCAGGACCATCTGCGCCGCGCGGACCGCCTGGCGGGGGTGGGCGAGCTGGCGGCGAACATCGCCCACGAGCTGCGCAATCCCCTGGCGAGCATCCGCGGATCGGTGGAGCTGCTGGCCAGCGACCTCGAGGTGGAGGGCCACCACGCCCAGCTCATGGAGCTGATCCTGCGCGAGAGCGCCCGTCTGAACACCATCATCACCGACTTCCTGGCCTTCGCCCGCATGCGCCCGGGCCAGCCGCGTCCCGTGCCGGCGGCGCGCTTCCTGGAGCAGGTCCAGCTCCAGCTGCGCCAGCACGTCACCGCCCATGACGCGGAGGTCGCCGTCCGCTGCGAGGTTCAGGACGCGGACCTCGTGCTCCATGCCGATCCCGAGCTGCTGCTGCAGGCCGTGCTGAACCTGGGCATCAACGCCTGCGAGGCCATGCACGATCGGGGCGAGCTGTGCCTGACCGCCAGCGCGGCCGATGGCGCCTGCGAGCTGCGCGTCCGCGACACCGGCCCGGGCCTGGAACCCGACCGCGTGGAGGAGATCTTCACGCCATTCGTCACCACCAAGGCCCAGGGCACGGGCCTGGGCCTGCCCATGGTCGCGCGCATCGTGCACGGCCACGGCGGGACGGTGGAGGCGCGCAACAACCCTGCCGGCGGAGCCGAGTTCGTGCTGCGGCTGCCGCTGGCCAGCGAGCAATCCGCCACCAGCGACGGCGAGGCGGCCCCCGAGCCCGAGGCCGTGCTCGTCGCCCACTGAGTGGTCAAGGGCCGCCCCGGGTGGCCGAAACGTGAACTGATCGCCCCGTTGCCAGACTCCGAAGGAGAGCGCTCATGTCCCTCGGCCGCATCCTGGTCGTCGACGACGAAGACTCCATGTGCCAGTACCTGTCGATCCTCCTGGCCAAGGAGGGTTACGAGGTGCAGACCGCCAACTCGGGCGTCGAGGCGCTCCGTCAGCTGGAGAGCGCGCCGTTCGACGTCGTGCTCACCGACATCCGCATGCCCGGATTCGACGGCATCCAGCTGCTGAAGGGCGTGCGCGCGGTGGATCCGGACATGCCGGTGATCGTGATGACGGCCTACGCCACCGAGCAGTCGGCCATCGACGCGGTGAACCTCGGCGCGTTCGCCTACGTGCAGAAGCACTGCAAGAACGACGAGTTCAAGATGTTCGTCCGCAACGCCATGCAGCTGCGGCGCGTGGGCTCGGAGAACCGCAAGCTCAAGGGCGAGCTCAAGCGCAAGCAGAGCAAGCAGCAGATCATCGGGCAGAGCCCCCGCATGCGGTCGGTCTTCAGGATGATCGACAAGATCGCGGCCACGCCGGCCACGGTGATGATCAACGGCGACTCGGGCACCGGCAAGGAGCTGGTCGCCCGGGCCATCCACGACCGCAGCGACCGCGCCGGCGGCCCGTTCGTGGCCATCAACTGCGGCGCCATCCCCGAGACCCTGCTCGAGAGCCAGCTCTTCGGCCACACCAAGGGGTCGTTCACCGGCGCCGACCGCGATCACGACGGGTTCTGCCAGCAGGCCAACGGCGGCACCATCTTCCTGGACGAGATCGCCGAGATGCCCCAGAGCACCCAGGTCAAGCTGCTGCGCATGCTGCAGGAGCGCGAGGTGATCCCCGTGGGCAGCGCCCAGGCGGTGAAGGTGGACCTGCGGGTGATCGCGGCGACCAACCGCAACCTCGAGGTGGAGGTGGAGGAGGGCCGCTTCCGCACCGACCTCTTCTTCCGGCTCAACGTGATCCCCCTGGCCCTGCCGGCGCTGAGCGAGCGCATCGACGACATCCCGCTGCTGGCGGACCACTTCCTGCGGCGGTTCGTGCCGCAGTACAAGGGCGGTCTGAGCAGCATGCTCGAGGACGAGGCCCTGGCCTGCCTGCAGGCCTACGAGTGGCCGGGCAACGTGCGCGAGCTGGAGAACGTCATCGAACGCGCCTGCATCATGCGCGAGGGCGACCGCATCGGCGTGCGCGACCTGCCGGTCAAGCTGCACGGCCATGACGGCGGGCCGGTGGCGCGCCCCAGCCTGGTGGGCGGGATGATCAGCCTCGAGGAGCTGGAGAAGGCCCACATCCTCCAGGTGCTCGAGGCGGTGGGCTGGCACAAGAAGCGGGCCGCCGAGATCCTCGAGATCAACCCCTCGACGCTCTACCGCAAGCTCCTTCGCTACGGCGTGGGGCAG
>JAASSM010000525.1 GCA_021767885.1 bacterium
ACCGCCTGGCCGGTGAGGCCGGCCGCGGTGCCTGCGAGGGCGTAGGTGATGGCCGACGCCTCGACGTAGACCAGGGACAGCAGGAAGGCGCGGCCGCCGCCGCTGCGTTTGCGGTCCCCGGCGATCAGCCCGGAGACGATGGGGATCATCGGATACAGGCAGGCGGTGAAGGCCAGCAGCAGGCCGGCGCCGAAGAAGGCCGCCAGGATGTGCAGGGTGTTGCCACCGGCCAGCACTCCGGAGAGGGCTTCGCCGCCCGGAAACAGGCTGGCGCTGCCGCCGCTCGGGGGCGTTCCGGCGCCGCTACTGCCGGCGGGCGGGGCCGCGGCGGCCGAGGCGCCGGCCAGAGCGTACTCCACCGTCTCCGGCGGGTAGCACAGGCCGGCCTCGGCGCAGCCCTGGTAGCGGGCCGTGAGCACCGTGCCCTCGGTGAGCGGGCGATCCAGCTGCAGGATGGCGGTGACCGGGTAGGTGTAGACCTGCAGCCGGCCGAAGTAGGGGTCGTCCTTGACCTTGGCCTCGGGCAGCTCCACCGAGACCACCGCCGGGGCGCCTTCGCCCAGGCTGAAGCCCAGCTTGTCCTTGTACAGGTAGTAGCCGTCCCGGGTGTCACAGGTGGCCTCGATGCGATCCGGCGCCACCAGCTGCGCCCGGAACGGGAAGGCCTCCTGCACCGGCAGGATGTCGTCGGCCTTGTCGCCGCCGAACAGGTCCGCCAGGCCGGCGCCGGCCGCCGGCGCGACCAGCAGAGCCGCCAGCATCACCAGCCACGCCGCGGCGTGGCCGAGGCGCCCCCGGTGCCGCGGCCTCACGAGCCCGGCTGGCAGAGTTGCTTCACCCACTGCAGATAGCCCTCCAGCCCCCTTTTCACGGGGACCGCGATGATCTCGGGAAGTTCGTAGGGATGCTCTCGCGCCAGGGTCTCCTCCAGGGCCGGGTAAGCCTCGGCGGTGGTCTTGATGACCAGCAGCGCCTCGGTCTCGGCCTCCATCTTGCCCTGCCATTCGAACACCGACTCCAGCCCGGGGAGGATGTTGGCGCAGGCCGCGTGGCGCTCCCGCACCAGGATCCCCGCCAGGCGGCGGGCGGTGGTGGCTTCCGGACAGGTGCACAGCACGACCAGTGCATCGGTCATGGTGGGATCTCCGCCAGCTGCCGCCAAAGGCCTTGAATTGTATCACCCGGGTCCTCATTTCCTGCGACGGCCGTCAAGACTATTGACGACCGCGCGGCGCTGATTATCATTGGCACTCGCTACCGATGAGTGCTAACAGCGCCAGTCGGTCCCCTAGCCGTTACCAGAGCACAGACAACAGTAGAGGGAGTGAGACCCGATGAAACTGCGCCCCTTGCATGATCGAGTGGTGGTGAAGCGAGTCGAGGAGGAGCGCACCTCGCCCGGCGGCATCGTGATCCCCGACAGCGCCGCCGAGAAGCCGATCCGCGGCGAGGTCATCGCCGTGGGCGACGGCAAGAAGCTGGACGGCGGCGACGTGCGGCCCGTGGACGTCCGGGTTGGCGATACCGTGCTGTTCGGCAAGTTCGCCGGCACCGAGGTGAAGCTCGGCGACGAGGAACTGCTGGTCATGCGCGAAGACGACATCATGGCCGTCGTCGAGGGCTGAACCCCCGTCCTCCGGCCTATCGGTCATCACTGAACAGTTTCAAGACGAGGAAACCGAATCATGGCAGCGAAAGACGTTCGCTTCTCGGACGACGCCCGGAGCCGGATGATCGCCGGCGTCAACATCCTGGCCAACGCGGTGAAGGTGACCCTGGGTCCCCGGGGCCGCAACGTGGTGCTGGAGAAGAGCTTCGGCGCCCCCACCGTGACCAAGGACGGCGTGTCCGTGGCCAAGGAGATCGAGCTCAAGGACAAGTTCGAGAACATGGGCGCCCAGATGGTGAAGGAGGTCGCCTCCCAGACCTCCGACGTGGCCGGTGACGGCACCACCACCGCCACCGTGCTCGCCCAGGCCATCCTGCGCGAAGGCCTCAAGGCGGTGGCCGCGGGCATGAACCCGATGGACCTGAAGCGCGGCATCGACAAGGCCGTCGTCAAGGCCACCGACGAGCTGAAGACCCTCTCCAAGCCCTGCGACACCGACCGCTCCATTGCCCAGGTGGGCACCATCTCCGCCAACTCCGACGAGGCCATCGGCAAGATCATCGCCGAGGCCATGAACAAGGTCGGCAAGGAAGGCGTGATCACGGTGGAGGAAGGCTCGGGCCTGGAGAACGAGCTGGACGTGGTCGAGGGCATGCAGTTCGACCGCGGCTACCTGTCGCCCTACTTCATCAACAACCAGCAGAACATGTCGGCCGAGCTGGAGGACCCCTACATCCTCCTGTGCGACAAGAAGATCTCCAACATCCGGGAGCTGCTGCCGGTGCTGGAGAGCGTCGCCAAGGCCAGCCGGCCGCTGCTGATCGTCGCCGAGGACGTCGAGGGCGAGGCCCTGGCCACCCTGGTGGTCAACACCCTGCGCGGCATCGTCAAGGTGGCCGCGGTGAAGGCGCCCGGCTTCGGTGACCGGCGCAAGGCCATGCTGCAGGACATCGCCATCCTCACCGGCGGCACCGTGATCTCCGAGGAAGTGGGCCTGACCCTGGAGAAGGCCGGCCTGGACGAGCTGGGCACCGCCAAGAAGGTCCAGGTCACCAAGGAGAACACCACCCTCATCGACGGCGCCGGATCCACCAAGGACATCGAGGCACGCGTCAACCAGATCCGTCAGCAGATCGAGGAGACCACCTC
>JAASSM010000526.1 GCA_021767885.1 bacterium
CCACGCCCGCAGCCGGAGGTGCCGCGGCGCGCGGCCAGTGACCGCGTCATGGGGCTGGACTCCGGGGGCATGGAACGCCTGCTGCAGGCGGTGGCCACCGAGAGCGCCCGCCCGCTGGATGCCGCCGAGCGCGAGCTGCTGCTCAGCAAGATCGACGACCTCCTGACCAGCGACGCCTGGGTGGCCCGCGCCCGCGGATGCCGGCTCGCCGGCCTGGCCGGCTACCGCGAGTCCGCCCCGGTGCTGCGCCGGCTCGCCACCAGCGACCTGCCCATGGTGCGCCGCGACGCCCTGAAGGGTCTGCGCGGCCTGGGCCCGGCCGCCCTGCCACCGGCCGAGTACGCCGGCACCCTGGTCCACGGCCTGGACGACCGCTACTACGAGGCCCGCATGGAGGCCGCCCTGACCGTGGCCCTCTGCAACGGGAAGCTGGCCACCGGCGATCGCGAGCGCCTGGCCCGCCGACTGGCCGCCCTCTGCCGCGACCATAGCTTCGAGGTGCGCATGGCCGCCGTGCGGGCTCTGGGTCGCCTGGCCGACGCCCCCGAACCGGCGCTGTCGGCCCTGCAGCACGTGCACTTCGATCCGGTGTGGAAGGTCCGCAGCGAGCTGTTCGACGCCTATGCCATGCTGGTCGAGCGCGGGGTGATCACCGCCGAGGTCGCCGACGCGTCCATCGCCGGGGTGCTGATCACGGCCAACGGCTACCTCACCGAGTACGAGATCCGGCGCCACCGCAACGAGGCCGTGCGGCGGGTGCGGCGGCAGGAGGCGTGAGATGCTCTACCAGCTGATGCTCTGGCTCGAGGAGGTGGGCGGCCCGGCCGCGTTCCGCTTCGTGACCACGCGCTCGGCGCTGGCGTTCATCACCGGGTTCGTGTGCGTGCTGCTGGTGGGTCGTCCCCTGATCAACTTCTTCTACCGCCGCGGCATCCGCTCCTTCGAGCGCAGCTACGGCGACATCTCCACCACCGCCAAGACGGGCACGCCCATCATGGGCGGCCTGCTCATGGCCCTTGGCGGCCTGGGCTCGGCCCTGCTGTGGTGCGACCTGACCAACCCCTTCGTCTGGATGCTCTTCGCCGCGGCCATCTACTTCGCCGGCTTCGGGATCCTGGACGACTGGCTCAAGATCCGCCACCGCGACCCCGACCGCGGCCTCTCCCGGGTGGCCAAGCTCACCAGCCAGGGGCTGTTCGGCCTCTTCCTGGGCCTGTACCTGGCCTGGCCGGCCATCTCGCCCTTCCCCGGCGACGTGGGCACCGCCCTGCAGATCCCCTTCTTCAAGGGCGCGTCCCTGGACCTGGGCTACCTGGTGCTGCCCTGGGCCGCGTTCTACATCGCTTACCACGTCAACGCCGTGAACATCACCGACGGCATGGACGGCCTGGCCACGGTGCCGGCGCTGCTGGTGTTCTCGGTGATCGCGGTGTTCGCCTACATCGCGGGCAACGTCCAGCTCTCCGGCCACTACCTCTACGCCTTCATCCCCGGCTCCCACGAGATCACCATCTTCTGTGCGGCCATCATCGGCGCCGGCCTGGGCTTCCTCTGGTACGTCTGCCACCCGGCGAGCATCTTCCTGGGCGACACCGGCTCGCTCTTCATCGGCGGCGTCCTGGGCACCGCGGCGCTGATGATCCGCCAGGAACTGGTCTGCCTGCTGGCCGGCCTGATCTTCCTGGCCGAGCTGCTCTCCACCTTCGTGCAGGAGCAGGTGGGCTTCCGGCTCCTCAAGCGCCGCATCCTGCCGCGCGCGCCACTGCACCACGTGTTCCAGCACCGGGGCATGGCAGAGAGCAAGGTGGTGGTGCGGTTCTGGATCGTCTCGCTGATCTTCGCCGCGACCGCGCTGCTGACCATCAAGTTCCGCTAGGCCGGACCCTCCTCGCCGTCGGGCAGGCCCCGCTCCTCGCGCCAGGCGTAGAGCACCGGGACCACGAACAGCGTCAGCAGCGCCACGGCCATGCCGCCGAGGACGGGGATCGCCATGGGGATCATGATGTCCGCGCCGCGGCCGGTGAGCGTGAGCACCGGCAGCAGCGCCAGGATGGTGGTGGCCGAGGTCATCAGCGCGGGCCGGACGCGCCGCCGGGCGCCGGCGATCACGGCCTGCCGCACCCCGGCGCGCGTCTCCGGCCGCCGCTGGCGGAAGCTCTGGTCCAGGTAGGTGGCCATGACCACGCCATCGTCCGTGGCGATGCCGAAGAGCGCCAGGAAGCCCACCCACACCGCCACCGACAGGTTGACGGTGTGGATGTTGAAGAGCTGGCGCAGCTCCACCCCCAGCAGCGAGAGGTCCAGGAACCACGGCTGACCGTAAAGCCATACGAGCCAGAAACCGCCCGCCCAGGCCAGGAACACGCCGCCGAACACCATGAGCGTGGTGCTGAAGCGCCGGAACTGGAGCTGCAGCACCAGCACGATGGTCAGCAGGGCCACCGGCAGCACCACCATGAGCGTGCGCTCGCTGCGCACCTGGTTCTCGAAGCTGCCGGCGAACTCCCAGCTCACGCCCTCGGGGACGTCCAGCTCGCCGCGCGCCAGCAGCGTCGCCAGGTGATCGCGCGCGCGCTCGACCACGTCCACCTCCGCGATCTCGCCCGCCTTGTCGAAGATCACGTAGGCCACCAGGAACGTGTCCTCGCTCTTGATGGCCTGCGGCCCGCGGACGTACTCCACGGCCGCCACCTCGCCCAGCGGCACCACCGTGCCGTCGGGCGCGCGGACCTCCACGGCGGCGAGGTCGTCCG
>JAASSM010000527.1 GCA_021767885.1 bacterium
CCCGCCGCGCGGCGGGTCACCGGGAGAGACTCGACGATGTTCAAGTTCCTGCGCTCGAACGCCAAGTTCTTCTACTGGATCATCGCGGCCACCTTCGTGGCGTTCATCTTCCTGGCCTGGGGGATGGACGTCGCCGGAAGCCGCGGCGGCGCCCCCCAGGGCAGCGACGCCGTCGGCGAGGTCAACGGCACGGCCATCAGCGCCTGGCAGTACGATCGCGCCGTCCAGCAGATGCAGCAGACCTACCGCCAGAACGCTCCGGGCCGCGAGCTGACCGCCAACCAGGTGGCCCTCGCCCGGGCCCAGGCCTGGGATCAGCTCGTGCGCGAGGCCATCCTCGCCCAGGAGGTGCAGAAGCGGGGCTTGACCGTCAGCGACGACGAGGTGCTGCGGATCTTCAAGGAGAGCCCGCCGCCGGAGATCCTCGCGGCCTTCGCCGACGAGAACGGCCAGCCGGACCTGCAGGCCTACTACGCCGCGCTCGGCAACCCCAACGCGGGAATCGACTGGGCCCAGGTGGAGAACTGGGTGCGCACCAGCGTGCCGCGGCAGAAGCTGGTCCAGATGATCACCGCCGGCGTGAGCGTCAGCGAGGACGAGGTCCGCGAGCTGTACGATCGCCAGACCGGCCGCTTCGTGGCCGAGTTCATGGGCGTGGGTCTGAAGACCGTGGCGGACGAGTACGAGCCCACCGAGACGGAGGTCCAGGCCTACTACGAGGCCCACCCCGGCGAGTACTGGCAGCAGGAGCAGGCCACCGCGCGCGTGGTGGCGTGGGAGCTGGCCCCCACCGCGAGCGACTTCGACGAGGTCCGGCAGCTGGCCCTGGACATCAAGAGCGAGATCGAGTCCGGCGCCCGCACGTTCGAGGAGGCCGCTGCCACCTACAGCGAGGACGGCAGCGCCCAGAACGGCGGCGATCTGGGCACCTTCGGCCGCGACCGCATGGTGGCCCCCTTCACCGAGGTGGCCTTCTCCCTGCCCGTGGGGCAGATCAGCGATCCGGTGCAGACCCAGTTCGGCTTCCATCTCATCGAGGTGCTCGAGCAGGAGACCGCAGAGGATGGCGAGGTGGAGCGGGTCCATGCCCGGCACATCCTGCTGCGCGTCACGCCCGGCGAGGCCACCCGGGACGCCGTCTTCGAGCGGGCCGAGACCTTCCGTGACCGTGTCGACGCCGAGAACTTCCTGACCCTCGCCGACCAGGACACCACCGCCGAGGTGCTCACTCCCCGCCCCTTCTTCGAGGGGCGCGACATCCCCGGCCTGCGCCAGTCCGCCGCTGGCGGCCGCTTCGCGTTCCAGGCCGAGCCTGGCGAGATCAGTCCCGTGCTGAGCACCGAGGATCACGTCTACGTGGTGCTGGCCGAGGGCATCACGCCCGCCGGACCGCAGCCCCTGGAGGACGTGCGCGGCCAGGTGGAGCTGGCGCTCAAGCGGGAGCGGCAGACCGAGCTGGCCCGGCAGCAGCTCTCCCCCGCCGTCGGGCGCGTCCAGCTGGGCGAGGAGATGGCCGCGGTGGCCGCGGAGCTGGAGATGATCCACGGGGTCACCGACACGCTCGGCACCGACGGCAACGTTCCCGAGGTGGGCTTCCGGACCGCGTTCAACCTGGTGGCGCTGGACGCCCCGGTGGGCGAGCTGGTCCCGGAGGTCGCCACGACCCAGGGCGTGTATGCCCTGCGGGTGCTGTGGCGGTCGGAATTCGACCCCGAGCAGTACGAGGCCCGGCGCGACATGCTGCACGCCCGCCTGCTGCAGCAGCGGCAGTCCGAGGTGCTCGAGGCCTGGTTCCAGGAGAAGATCGCCGCCGCCGAGGTGCGCGACTTCCGCGTGGAGCGGCGCCTCCTCTAGCCGCGCGCCCGGGCGCGGGTGCGGGCTGGACCGGCGCGTCCGGCGCCCGCCGCCCCCCCCGGTTCAGTCGTCGAAGGGATTGCGGGGCTTCCGGGGGAAGTCCCGCAGTTCTTTCTCCATGGCGTCCAGCCGCTCCTGGCGCTTCTCGGCGAAGGTGCCGTCCTCGAACAGGCGGGCCATCTTCTCGGCCTCCTCCTGCTTGCGACGGTCGAAGTCGGCGAGGTCGTCGGCGATGGCCTCCTGGCTCCGCTCGGGGAGGCTCTCCACGCGCCGGTGATCCCCCACCTCGAGATGGGTCTCGAAGGCGCTCTCCACCTGCACCAGGGCTCCCAGCTCGGCCAGCGAACCCGCCTGCAGCTGCACCGTTGCGGCGGGCAGTTCGAGGAGCTCGGCCACCTCCTCCGGTCGCGGCGACCGGCCCAGCCGGTGCGTCAGGACCCGGACGGCGGCGAGGAGCAGGTGAGCATCATGGCGATCGCAGACGGGCATGGACAGCACCTCCGTGGGCTTCGGCGGCGGCAAGCCGGAACCTGATCATAAGGGCGCCTCGTCCCCGGGACAACCGCCGGCCGCGAGCCGGCGCCGCAGGCGGGCCAGCCGCCGGCCATCGCCCAGGGCCTCGGCGTGGGCCAGCGCCCGGGCGGGGTCGCCCAGCCGGTGTTCCCAGAGCACGGCCGCCTCGTAGTGGAGCGCGGCATCGCGGGGATCTTCCGCCAGCCCGGTGGCGACCAGCTCGGACACCAGATGCCAGGCGCGAACGCGCTTGAGCAGGCGCACGGCGTCGCGCCGGGCCGGGGCGGGCAGCGGCCGTGGCGCCGCCGCGAGCATGGCCCGCACCCACCCCGCCGCGGCCGACGGCTCCCGTCGCCGCTCGCAG
>JAASSM010000528.1 GCA_021767885.1 bacterium
CAGGGTCCAGGTCAAGGTGCAGGACGCCTATTCCATGCGCTCGAGCCCCCAGGTGATCGGCGCCGCCCATGACGCGGTGCGCTGGGCCCGCAGCCAGGTGGAGACCGAACTCAACGGCGTGGGCGACAACCCCATCTTCTTCCCCGCCGAGGAACTCACCCTGACCGGGGCGAACTTCCAGGGCACGCCCGTCTCGCTACCCATGGAAGGCGCCGGGACGGCCATCACCATGGTCTCGGTGCTCAGCGAGCGCCGCCTCAACCGCCTGCTGCACCCGGCCCTCTCGGTGGGCCTGCCGGCCTTCCTGACCCGCGGCGCCGGCATGTTCTCCGGCATGATGCTCTCGCAGTACACCGCCGACATGATGATCACCGAGCAGCGCATCCTCTCCGCGCCGGCGGCCACGCTCTCGATCCCGGCCGCGGCCGACCAGGAGGACTTCGTGTCCATGGGGATGAACACGGCCATCAAGAACCGCCAGATCCTGGAGAACGCTCACGGGATCCTCGGCATCGAGATGATGGCCGCGGCGCAGGCCCTCGATCTGCGCGACCTGACCCCCGGCCGCGGCAACCGCGCGGCACGGGACGTCATCCGGCGCCACGTCGATTTCCTGGAGGTGGACCGGCCGCTGTATCCGGATCACACGCGGATGCGCGAACTGGTCCGTTCGGGCGAGGTGCTCGACGCCGTCGAGGCCGCCGTGGGGCCCCTGGCGCCGCCGGACGAGGATCCAGTGGCCGCGCACCCGCTCCACTGAGCGGGGCGGGCGAGGGACGGCAGCAACTTTCGTGTTGTGTTCGCCCGCGCGGTGTGCCATGATCCCGTTCCCCGGATCACTGGACCCTCGACCGGAGTCGCGATCATGAACTGGACCGATTTGCTTCGGAGCGGAATCGACGAGACCTATCGCGCCACCGAGGGCCTCCTGGTCCTGGTGGACGACGACGCGCTGGCGTGGAAACCCGCCACCGGCGACAACTGGATGACCACCGGTCAGCTCCTGCGGCACCTGACCGAGGCCTGTGGACTCTGCTGCCGTGGGTTCGTCACCGGAGACTGGGGCCTGCCCGATGGCGCGGACATGCAGGATCTGCCGCCCGACCAGATGATGCCACCGGCCGTGAAGCTCCCCACCGTGACCTCCGTGGCGGAGGCGCGGCGCCTGCTGGCCGAGGACCGGGACCTCGCCCTGCGCATGGTCCAGGAAGCGGGCGAGTCGCGTCTCGAGGGCGAGACCAGCCGGGCGCCCTGGGACCCCCAGGGCATGGAGCGCCGCCTTGGCCAGCACCTGCTCGGCATGATCGAGCACCTGGCCACGCACAAGGCCCAGCTCTTCTACTACCTCAAGCTGCAGGGGAAGGCCGTGGATACGCGACACCTGTGGGGCATGTGACGGACCCCGGTCTCCCGGCAGCTACCGCAGCATGGTCACCTTCCGGCTCTGCACGCCGCCGGCGCAGCTGAGCCGCAGCAGGTAGGTTCCCGAGGGTAGTGCGCGGCCGGCGGCGTCGCGGCCGTCCCAGCTCGTCCGGTGCTCGCCCGGCGAGTAGATCCCGTCGGCGATCCGGGCGAGTCGCCGCCCGACGAGGTCGTGGACGTCGATCGTGGTCCGGCCCCCACGTGGCAGCGTGAACGCGACGCCGATCCGCGGGTTGAAGGGGTTGGGATGAGCCAGCAGCGTGATCGCCGCGGTCGGCAGATCATCGGGCACCGACACCAGTGAACACTGCTTCCAGGCCAGATGGAAGCCGCCGGTCCAGTCGGCGATGGCCACCACGTCGGCGCCGAGGGCGACCTGCATCGCGGAGTAGCCGGGCGTATCCATCGAACCGATGAGCCGCGGAGCCGCGGGGTCGGTGAGGTCGATGACCTGCAGGCCGGCCAGCTCGTCGGCGACGTAGGCCAGGGTGCCGTCGACGACGATCTCGGCGGCGTCGCCGGGCATGGGCAGCGTCGCCAGGAGAACCGGCGCGGCCGGTGTCGCGAGGTCGTAGACGTGGAGGCCCACGTCCCGCTCCATCATCAGGAGCAGATCGTCGTGCACCCAGACGCCGACCGACCAGTGATCGGTCGCGACGGTCTCGATCAGGGAGGGGGCGGTGGGGTCGCCGACGTCGATGATGTGCATGCCGTCGAAGCAGCTGGCGAGGTAGACGACCTCCGAGTGCACGGCCACGCTGGCCGCGCTGCCGCCGGGATCGATGGCGCCCACCTCCACCGGGGCAGCGGGCGTACTGATGTCGATGATCTGCAGCCCATGGTCGTCCGCCGCCAGGTAGGCGTGGTCGCCGGCGATGGCGACGTCGTAGGTGGAGCCGAAGGGGTCGACCTCGCCGATGAAGGCCGGCGCGGCGGGGTCGCTCAGGTCGAGAATCCGGAGGCGACCGTCGGCGAGGTAGCCGTGGTCGCCCTGGATCTCGAGATCGCGCGCATCGCCCGGGACGGCGAGCGAATCGACCACCACGGGGACCAGGGGGTCGAGGATGTCGACGATCTTCAGTCCGTGGATCGAATCGAGGACGTAGGCATAGTCGCCGTTGGTCGCGACCCCGGTGGTCGGATGGAAGAACTGCTGGCTGCTGGCCAGCGGCGGCGGCTGCGGGAAGCTCACGTCGGCCACCATCAGGCCGAAGTCGTCCGCGGCCACGAAGGCCGCCTCGCCGTTCGCCGCGACGTCGAGGACCTCGTGCGAGTCGGTGGTCAGCACGCCGAGTAGGACGGGCGCC
>JAASSM010000529.1 GCA_021767885.1 bacterium
AAAGGCCCGTCAAGGCGGGGTCGGGAGGGATCGGCGGGGGGCCGCAGACGGAGCCTCCGTGGCGGGATCACGGCCCCGGCGGCAGGGCGAAGCGGAAGCCGTCCGCCAGGCCGTTGCGCCAGGTGGTCCAGTTGTGGCCCGAGGGCCGCTCGCGGTACTCCGTCTCCAGGTCGCGGCTCGCCAGCGCCGCGGCGAGGCTGGCGTTCGGCCGGTGGAGCCACTCGAGCGTGCCGGTCTGCACCTGCCAGCGCAGCGGCCGCCAGGCCTCCGCCGCCACGCGCTCGGCCCACCATTCGTGGCCGGCGTAGGGGTCGTCCCGCAGGGTCTGGCCGGGATGGAAGAGGAAGGCGCCGGACTGGGAGACCACGGTCTGGAAGCTGAGCGGGTGCTGCCAGGCCAGCTCGGCGCTGCACAGGCCGCCCAGGCTGGCCCCCCAGGCGGTGCGGCGGCCGTCGCAGGGGGCCATGGCGTCCACCCGCGGGAGGGCCTCCTCGCGGATGAAGGCGCGGTAATCCGGGTTGAAGTGGTACTCGCGGGTGCGGTCCACGGGCGGGACGAACACCAGGTGCGCCGGTGCGCACTGGCCGGCGGCCAGCAGGGCGTCGTGGACCTGGGGCGTCTTGCCCCAGCCGAAGTACGCCTTGCCGTCCTGGAACCAGACCTGCGGCAGCTCCCGGCCCTCGTGGCCGGCCGGCGTGTAGACGATGACGTGGCGCGGCTGCTGCAGGTGCGCGCTGTCCAGGCGCAGGCGGCGGACGGTGCCGGCCGGCGGGGTCCGGGGCGGGATCGCAGCCCACCAGCGGTCGTGCTCGTAGCCGGGGCCGGCCAGGTAGCGGGCGTACTCCCACCAGGGATTGTTCGGCGGGTTGGGATTGTCGGGATCGGGGTGCGGCGTCCCGTCGGCGTCGAGCCAGGCGTACTCGAAGTAGGCATCGTCGGGCACGCAGAAGGGCGCCACCTCGGCCACCGGCCGCGGCCGACGCAGCCAGTCGTCACGGTCGCTGAGCAGGTGCGTGGCCCAGGGCGGTGGCGTCAGGTCGATGCGCATGGGCCGGCCGGATCAGGTCTGCAGGTCGCGGCCGGTCTTCTGGCGCAGCGTCTCGACCTTGCTCTGCAGGCGGCCGCCTCCCCCGGCACGGTAGTCCACCTTCAGGTTCACGGCGATGCGGTCGCTGTCCTGGCGCATGCGCTCGAAGCAGCGCGTGACCACGGCCATGACCTGGTCCCACTCGCCCTCGATGCAGGTGCCCATGGGCCCGAGCTTGTAGGGCAGACCGCTCTCGTCGATGATCTCGAGGGAGCGCCCCACGTACTCGCTGACGCTGGCGCCCTTGTCGGTGGGGAACCTGGAGAACTCGAGCAGGACCATGGACAACCTCCGGCTGAGGGGCGGCCGGCCGGTCCCGGCCGCCGCGGGGACTCAGTGCTCCTGGCGCCGCTTCTGCTCGCGCTTGCGCGCGTGCTCGTCGAGGATGAGCTTGCGCAGCCGCAGCGATTTCGGCGTGATCTCGACGCACTCGTCGGCCGCGATGTGCTCGAGCATCTCCTCGAGCGACATGCGCACCGGCGGCGCGATGCTCGCCTTGCGGTCGCTCCCGGCGGCACGGATGTTGGTCAGCTGCTTGGACTTCTGGGCGTTGACCAGCAGGTCCTCGTCGCGGCTGTTCTCGCCGATCACCTGGCCGGTGTAGAGGGGATCGCCGGGCGCGATGAAGAAGCGCCCGCGATCCTGCAGGGCGTCCAGGGCATAGGCCACCGCCGGGCCGCCGTGCATGCTGATCAGGCTGCCGGTCTGCCGCTGGGGCAGCGAGCCCTTGAAGTACTCGTACTGGTAGAACCGGTGGTGCATGACGATCTCCCCGCCGGTGGCCCGCAGCATGCGCGACCGGAAACCGATGAGCCCGCGGCTGGGGATGCGCATGAGGATGCGCGTGCGTCCCTCGCGCGGCGCCATCTCGACGAGCTCGCCCTTGCGCTGGGCGGCGTACTCGATGACGGTGCCGGCATGCTCGTCGGGCACGTCGACGGTGAGTTCCTCCACCGGCTCCGCCTTGCGGCCGTCGATCTCCCGGTAGATCACCTGCGGCTGGCCCACCATGAACTCGTAGCCCTCGCGGCGCATGGTCTCCATGAGGATGGAGAGGTGCAGGATGCCGCGGCCGGAGACGCGGAAGGTGTCGGCCGAGGCGGTGTCCTCCACGCGCAGGGCCACGTCGCGCTCGAGCTCCCGGTGCAGGCGCTCACGGAGCTGGCGGCTGGTGGCGAACCGGCCCTCGGTGCCGTAGCCGGGGCTGTCGTTGGTCATGAAGCTGAGCGCGAGGGTGGGCTCGTCCACCGCGATCAGGGGCAGCGGCTCGGGCGCCTCGGGGTCGGCCACGGTGTCGCCGATGTCCACGTCCTCGAGGCCGACGATGGCGCAGATGTCGCCGCAGACCACGCGCGCCGCCTCGGCCCGGCCGAGGTTCTCGAAGGTGAAGATCTGGGCGGCGCGCGTGCGGACCTGCCGGCCGTCGCGCTTGATGAGCACCACCGGCTGGCGGGCCTTCAGCTCCCCGCGCACGATGCGGCCGACGCCGATGCGGCCCACGTACTCGCTGTGGCTCATGGCCGCCACGAGCATCTGCAGCGGGCCGGCGACGGTGGCCGGCGCCGGGATGTGGGTGACGATCTTCTGGAGCAGGGGCTGCAGGTCGACGCGCTGGTCCTCCAGCTCGTCCACCGCCCAGCCA
>JAASSM010000530.1 GCA_021767885.1 bacterium
CCGGCTGGACCAGGTGGTCATCGCCCGATTTCCTGCTGGAAGCGAGGTCCGTGGCGCTCTATATTCGCCCCGCGGCCGGCGTCCGGGGCCGGCTGGCGGTGACGGCGCGCCCGTCGCGCGACCTCGGGAAGACGGGAACCGATGCGGCAGAGTCTGGGAAAAGTCGTCCTCATCCTCCTGCTCGGAGTGCTCATCGGAGCGGTCTTCAGCGAGGTGATCGGTCTGTTCCTCACCGAGGGCAGCGTCGCGCACCAGGTGTTCGTCACCGGCTACCGGGGTTTCGGCCTCCGCGAGGTCGACCTCGACCTGGTGGTGGTGCAGCTGAAGTTCGGGCTGACCATCAACGTCACCCTCATGAGCGTCGTGGGCGTGTTCATCGCCTCGCAGCTCTTGCGGTGGTACCGCTACTGATTGTCGCAGGAGGCGATATGATCCCCGTGCTCGGCTTCGTCGGTCCCATCGGCTGGCAGGAACTCCTGATCGTCCTGGTCCTGGTGCTCATCGTCTTCGGCCCGCGCAAGCTGCCGGAGATCGCCGAGGCGTTCGGCAAGTCCATCAACAAGTTCAAGTCCGCGACCAGGGACGCCACGGACGACGTCAAGCGGGAACTCGACGACGCCCGTCGCAACGTGCAGGATGATCCGTCGGCCGGGCGGCCCCGGTCCGGGTCGACGGTCGAGCCCGAGGCCGAGGCCGAGGAGCGCGACCGCCCCCGCGAGGGCTGATCTTCCTACCCGGCGCCCCCGCTGCGGCACGGAGGCCGCCATGAACCTTGCCCAGCTCCTCGACCGCCTGCGAGCGGACCAGGCCTTCCTGCGCGACGTCACCCGCTGGGAGGTGATCCCGCCGCGCGCCGGCCGTCACGCCGACTGGCCGCGCGCGCTGGATCCGCGCCTGGTCCGCGCCATGCAGTCCCGGGGCATCGCGCGGCCGTACATCCACCAGGCGGCCGCGGTCGAGGCCGCCCTGGCCGGCCGTTCGGTGGTGGTGCCCACGCCCACGGCCTCGGGCAAGACCCTGTGCTACAACCTGCCGGTCTTCGATGCGCTGCTGAAGGACCCCGAGTCCCGGGCGCTCTACCTGTTCCCCACCAAGGCGCTGAGCCAGGACCAGATGCACGAGGCCCACCAGGTGGTGGGCGAACTCGGCGTGGACATCAAGGTCCACACCTTCGATGGCGACACGCCCGAGACCGCCCGCCGGGCCATCCGCAGCAGCGGCCACATCGTGGTCACCAACCCCGACATGCTGCACCAGGGCATCCTGCCGCATCACACCCTGTGGGTGAAGCTCTTCGAGAACCTGCGCTACGTGGTGATCGACGAGGTCCACCAGTACCGCGGCGTCTTCGGCAGCCACGTGGCCAACGTGCTGCGGCGCCTGCGCCGCATCGCCGCCTTCTACGGGGCGGAGCCGCAGTTCATCTGCTGCTCCGCCACCATCGCCAATCCGGGCGAGCTCGCGGCCCAGCTCACCGGGGTCGCGCTGGAGGAGGTGTGCGAGAACGGGGCGCCGCGGGGAGAGAAGCACTTCGTGTTCTACAACCCGCCGGTGGTCAATCCGGAGCTGGGCATCCGCCGCTCGGCGGTCAAGGAGACGCGCCGGCTGGCGGAGCGTTTCCTGGGCACGGGGGCCCAGCTCATCGTCTTCGCCCGCAGCCGCATGCGGGTGGAGATCCTGCTCACGTACCTGGAACAGGCCGGCCGCAAGGTGGGCATCCGGAGCGGGGAGGTGCGCGGCTACCGGGGCGGCTACCTGCCCGGCGAGCGTCGCGCCATCGAGCGCGGCCTGCGCGAGGGCTCGGTGCGCGCGGTGGTCTCCACCAACGCCCTGGAGCTGGGCATCGACATCGGCGCGCTGGACGTCTGCCTCATGTGCGGGTACGCGGGCTCGGTGGCCTCCACCTGGCAGCAGGCCGGCCGCGCCGGCCGCCGCCACGATCTCTCGGCCGTGGTCCTGGTGGGGACCAGTTCACCGGCCGACCAGTACATCATGGGCAATCCGGACTACTTCCTCGGTCGCTCGCCCGAGCACGCCACCATCGACCCGGACAACCTGATCGTCCTGTCCAGCCACCTGAAGTGCGCGGCCTTCGAGCTGCCGTTCGCCGCCGACGAGGCGTTCGGGGGCCAGCGCGTCACCGAGATCCTGGACTACCTGGCCGAGCAGCGCGTCCTGCACGCCGCCGACGGACGCTACCACTGGATGGCCGACACCTATCCCGCGGAGGAGGTGAGCCTGCGCGCCGCCGCGCCGGACAACGTGGTGGTGGTGGACCGTTCGGTGCCCGGCGGCCGCATCATCGGCGAGATGGACCTGTTCAGCGCCCAGGAGATGCTCCATGACGAGGCCATCTACATCCATGGCGCCCAGCAGTACCACGTGGACCGGCTGGACTGGGAGCGCCGCAAGGCGTACGTGCAGCCGGTGCGCGTGGACTACTGGACCGACGCCCAGCGCAAGGTGGAGCTCAAGACCCTGGACGCGGAGGCCGACCGCGCCGACGCCCACGTGGGCCGGCTGGGCCTGGGGGAGATCGGGCTGGTGCACAAGGTGACGGTCTTCAAGAAGATCAAGCTGGGGACCCACGAGAACATCGGCTCGGGCAGGGTGCACCTGCCGGAGATGGAGATGCACACCACCAGCATGTGGTGGCAGTTGCCGGAGGACCTCCGCACGCAGATGGCGCGGGCGGGGCTCGATCTGGGCGACGCGCTCAAGG
>JAASSM010000531.1 GCA_021767885.1 bacterium
ACCATGCTTCCCATGCTCTGCGACGAGTTCGGCCTCGTGGGCCCCACCCTCGAGAGCGTCCTGCGCTGCGAGCACAAGTACTGGAGCCGCCTGGTGCAGCGCGAGGTGATCCCGGAGTTCACGCCGCGCTTCGCGGCGGTGGACCCGCACGACGACCAGGCCATCGCCGGCCTGGAGCTCCCGTACCCGTTCTGGTTGAAGCCGGTGAAGTCCTTCGCCGGCCATCTCGGCTTCCGCATCGATGGCGAGGAGGACCTGCGGCGGGCGCTGCCGCGGATCCGCGAGAAGCTGCCCCGCTTCTCCGAGCCGTTCCAGTGGGTGCTCGATCGCGCGGACCTGCCGCCGGAGATCGCCGACCGCGGCGCTCGCCTGTGCATCGCCGAGGAGATCATCGGCGGCTGGCAGTGCACGGTGGAAGGCGTGGTCCTGGGCGGGGAGATCCACGTCCATGGGGTGGTGGACTCCCACCGCGTGGACGGCAAGTCCGTCTTCGATCGCTACGAGTACCCGTCGGAGCTCCCGGAGGCGGTGAAGGACCGCATGCTGGAGGCCACCCGCCGCCTGGTGGACCGCCTGGGGTACGACAACCGGGCCTTCAACGTGGAGTACTACTGGGATCGCGAGGCCGACACCATCGCGCTCCTGGAGGTCAACGCGCGCATCTCCCAGTCGCACAGCTTCCTGTTCCAGCAGGTGGACGGCGTCTCCAACCACGCGGTGGTGGTGGGCGCCGCACTGGGCGAGGAGCCCACCTGGCCGCGGGGCGAGGGGCCGGCCGAAGTGGCCGGCAAGTTCTTCATCCGCTCGTACGTGGAGGACGGCCGCGTGCGCCGGATCCCCCACGAGGACGACCTCGCCCGCATGCGCGAGATCGCCCCCGAGGCGGAGATCGAGGTGGCCGTGCAGGAGGGCGAGCGGCTCTCCCACCTCGCCTACCAGGACAGCTACAGCTACAAGCTGGCCGTGCTCTACCTCGCCGGCCGGGACCGCGAGCAGCTCCATCGCAAGCGCGAGGAGGTCGAGCGCGTCCTGCCCTTCGAGGTGCAGGAGGAGTCGTGACCCGCGCGGCCCCGCAGCCCCGTGTGATCTCCGACCTGCCGCACCGGTACCAGGTGGTGGAGCACGCCTGGATCCCCATGCCGGACGGCGTGCGGCTGGCCGCGCGCCTGTGGATCCCCGAGGGCGCGGAGCACGACCCGGTGCCCGCCGTTCTCGAGTACATCCCCTACCGCCTGCGCGACGGCACCCGCCTGCGCGACGAGATGGATCACGGCTACTTCGCCGGCCACGGCTACGCCGGCATACGCGTGGACATCCGTGGCAGCGGCGACTCCGAGGGCGTGCTCACCGACGAGTACCTCGAGCAGGAACTGGCCGACGGCGAGGCCATCCTCGCCTGGCTGGCGGATCAGCCCTGGTGCAACGGCCGCGTGGGGATGATCGGCATCTCCTGGGGCGGCTTCAACGGCCTGCAGATCGCCGCCCGGCGGCCGCCGCAGCTGCAGGCCGTGGTGACGGTGTGTTCCACGGACGATCGCTACGCCGACGACGTCCACTACATGGGAGGCTGCCTGCTGGGCGACAACCTCTCCTGGGCCTCGACCATGTTCGCCTACAACAGCACGCCGCCCGATCCGGCGGTCGTCGGCGAGCGCTGGCGCGAGCTCTGGGAGCAGCGCCTGGAGGGCAGCGGCCTGTGGCTGGATACCTGGCTGCGCCACCAGCACCGCGATGATTACTGGCGTCACGGGTCGGTGGGTGAGGACTTCTCCGCCCTGCAGTGCCCCGTGCTGGCGGTCAGCGGCTGGGCCGACGGTTACTCCAACGCCGTCTTCCGGCTGCTGACGGGCATGCAGGAGGCACCCTGCAAGGGGCTGATCGGGCCCTGGAGCCACCGCTATCCCCATGACGGCATCCCTGGTCCGGCCATCGATTTCCTGCACGAGTGCGTCCGCTGGTGGGACCGCTGGCTCAAGGACCGGGACAATGGCGTGGACGAGGATCCCGCGCTCCGGGTCTGGATGCAGGACAGCATCGCGCCGTTCACCACCTACGCCGAGCGCCCCGGCCGCTGGGTGGCCGAGGGCGGCTGGCCGGCGCCACGGTCGCAGACGCGCGTCCACACCCTGGGTGCGGGTCGTCTGATCCCGGAGGGCCGCGAACCGTCGGTCGAGGACCGCGAGCCGCAGCGGATCTGCTCGCCGCTGAGCGTGGGGCTCTTCGCCGGCAAGTGGTGCTCGTACAGCGGCGCGCCGGATCTGCCCGGAGACCAGCGCCAGGAAGACGGCGGGTCGCTCGTCTTCGACACCCCGCCGCTCCAGCAGCCGCTGGAGATCCTGGGCGGCGCCGAGGTCGAGCTCGAGCTGACGGCGGACCGTCCGGTGGCCATGGTCTGTGCGCGCCTGAGCGACGTCGCTCCCGACGGCACGGCCACGCGGGTCACCTACGGGCTGCGCAACCTCACGCACCGCGAGAGTCACGAACGCCCCGAGCCCTTGGCGCCGGATACGCCGGTGCGGGTCCGCGTCAAGCTCAACGACGTGGCCCAGACCTTCCCGGCCGGCCATCGCGTTCGTCTGGCCCTCTCCACCAGCTACTTTCCCCTGGCCTGGCCCGCGCCCGGGCGGGCCAGCCTCGTGATCGATCCGGCGGCCAGCCGGCTGACGCTCCCGGTGCGGCCGGCGCCGGATCCGGAGGCGGAACTGCGTCCCCTGGGAGAGC
>JAASSM010000532.1 GCA_021767885.1 bacterium
CCCATCTACCTCAAGCGCGAGGACCTCCTGCACACCGGCGCTCACAAGCTGAACAACGTCCTGGGCCAGGTGCTGCTGGCCCGCCGCATGGGCAAGCGCCGCATCATCGCCGAGACCGGCGCCGGCCAGCATGGCGTGGCCACCGCCGCGGTGTGCGCCCACTTCGGCCTGCCCTGCGTGGTCTACATGGGCGAGACCGACATGGTGCGCCAGCAGCCCAACGTCCGACGCATGCGCCTGATGGGTGCCGAGGTGCGCCCCGCCCGCACCGGCCGGCGCACCCTGCAGGACGCCACCAGCGAGGCCATCCGCGACTGGGTGGCGAGCGTGGAGTCCACCTACTACGTCATCGGCTCGGCCGTGGGTCCGCACCCCTATCCCTCCCTGGTGGGCGGCTTCCAGCACGTGATCGGCCGCGAGGCCCGCGAGCAGATGCTCCAGGCCTGCGGCCGTCTGCCCAGCCACGCGGTGGCCTGCGTGGGCGGCGGCAGCAACGCCATCGGCCTGTTCGGCGCCTTCCTCGCCGACGACGGCGTCCGCCTGGTGGGCGTGGAGGCCGGCGGCGGCCCCGCCGGACACGCCGCCACCCTGAGCTGCGGCGAGCCCGGCGTGCTGCACGGCACCCTGAGCCTGCTGCTGCAGGACGCCGATGGCCAGGTGCACCCGGTGCACTCCATCTCCGCCGGCCTGGACTACCCGGGCGTGGGTCCGCAGCTGGCGCATCTGAAGCAGAGCGGTCGTCTGCAGGCCGTGGCGGTGGGCGACGCGGCCGCCGTCGAGGCCGTGCACGACCTCTGCCGCACCGAGGGCATCCTGCCGGCCCTGGAGTCGGCCCACGCCCTGGCCCACCTGCGCGACCTGGTCCAACAGCCCGGTTGCGAGCTGGTGCTGGTGAACCTCTCCGGCCGCGGCGACAAGGACCTCGCCAGCCTGCCCGACCCCGGGCAGGAGCCCCCCGACCAGGGCGCCCCCGGTCAGGACGACCCCGGTCAGGACGATCCCGGGGCCCGCGGCTCCGGCGCGGACGGCCGCCGCGGCGACCAGGCTCCGGAGGTGGACGCATGAACGACCGCGCCACGGGCTCCGCGGCCCCCCTGCCCCTCGAGCGCCTCTGTCGCGCGCGCCGCGATGCGGGCCAGCCGACGCTGGTGCCCTTCGCCACCGCGGGCTTCCCCACCGCCGACGCCTGCCTGAACCTGCTCCAGGGCTGCATCGACCGCGGCTGCCCGGTGGTGGAGATCGGCGTGCCGTTCAGCGACCCGGTGGCCGACGGCCCGGTGATCCAGCAGGCGAGCAGCGCCGCGCTGGCCGGCGGCATGACCCTGCGCCGCGCCCTGGACCTGGTGGGCGAGCTGCAGGGCGAGGCGGCGCCCGTGCTCATGACCTACCTCAACCCCATCCTGCGCCTGGGGCTGGACGGCTTCGCCGCCGCGGCCGCGCGGGCCGGTTGCCAGGGCGTCATCGTGCCCGACCTCAGCCGCGAGGAGGCCGGGCCGCTACGCCGGGCCCTGGCCGCGACGGGGCTGGCCCTCGTGGACCTGGTGGCGCCCACCACGCCGGATGCGCGGCTGGCGAGGATCGCCGGCCCGGCGCGCGGCTTCCTCTACCTGGTGGCCGTGGCCGGGGTGACCGGCACCCGGGCCGCCGACCCCGGACAGCTCGCCGCCTTCGCGGCCCGCGTGGCCCGGCACACCGACCTGCCCCGGTACGTGGGGTTCGGCATCGACGGCCCCGCCCGGGCCCTCGAGGCTGTCCGCTGCGCCGACGGTGCCATCGTGGGCAGCGCGCTCATGCGCCACCTCCTGGAGGCCCCCGATCCACACGCCGGGGTCGGGGACGCCCTCGCCCTGGTGGACGCCATGCTGGCGGCGCTGGCGGAGGGGTCGTCCCGCGAGCGGCACGACCCTCCCGCGGCCGGCGATCAGGCCGACGCTTCCCACCCCCGTCCCTCCGAGAGGACCGCACCATGATGATCGTGACCATGAAGACCGGGGCCTCGGTGGCCGAGATCGGCGCGGTGCTGCGCGCGTGCCAGGAACGCGGGCTGCGGCCGGTGCCCAGCCACGGCGAGCAGCGCGCGGTGATCGGGGTGCTCGGGGCCGACCGCGACACCGACCTCGCCGCGGTGGCCGCGCTGCCGGGCGTGGAGCAGATCTGCCCCGTGTCGGCGGCGTTCAAGCTGGTCAGCCGCGAGTTCCGCGCCGAGCCCACGGTGGTCCAGGCCGGTGGCGTGCGCATCGGCGACGGCGGCTTCACGGTGATGGCCGGGCCGTGCGCGGTGGAGGATCAGGCGCAGATCGAGACCTGCGCGCGGGAGGTGGCGGCGCACGGCGGGCACGTCCTGCGCGGGGGCGCCTACAAGCCGCGGACCTCGCCCTACAGCTTCCAGGGCCTGGGGGAGGAGGGCCTGCGCCTGCTGGCGGCCGCCGGTCGGCAGGCCGGGCTGCCGGTGGTCACCGAGGTGATGCACCCGGACCTGGTGCCCACGGTGGCGCGGCATGCGGACATCCTGCAGATCGGTGCGCGCAACGTGCAGAACTACGCGCTGCTCGAGGCGGTGGGGCGCGTGCGGCGGCCGGTGCTCCTCAAGCGCGGTCTGATGACCACCATCGAGGAGCTGCTCATGGCCGCCGAATACATCCTGGCCGGCGGCAACCAGCAGGTGATGCTCTGCGAGCGCGGCATCCGCACCTTCGAGACCGCCACGCGCAACACCC
>JAASSM010000533.1 GCA_021767885.1 bacterium
CCCTCACACCCCGGCCGGCTGGGTCTGCAGCTGCCGCAGGACCTGCTTCGCCACGCACTTGAGCGTATCGAACACCCCATCGCCCTGGAACGCCACCGCGGGGAACGCATCGTAGCCCTCGGGGTTGAGCTCCTCGTTGAGCTCCTCCATGGGCAGCGCGTCGGGCAGGTCCCGCTTGTTCCACTGCATCACGAAGGGGATCTTGCCCAGCTCGAGGTCGTACTCCCTGAGGTTCTCGTGGAGGTTGTAGAGCGACTCCACGTTGGCCTCGAAGCGGGCCTCGCTGGAATCTCCCACGAAGACCACGCCATCGCACCCCCGCAGGATGAGCTTGCGGCTGGCGTTGTAGTACACCTGGCCGGGCACGGTGTAGAGGTGGAACCGCGTCTTGAACCCCTTGACCTGGCCCAGCTCCAGGGGCAGGAAGTCGAAGAACAGCGTGCGGTCCATCTCGGTGGCCAGGGTGACCAGCTTGCCCTTGGTGTCGGGAGCGAGCTTGTCGTAGATGTACTGGATGTTCGTGGTCTTCCCGCCGAGTCCCGGACCGTAGTACACGATCTTGCAGTTGATCTCGCGCGAGGAATAGTTGATCAGCGACACGTCTTCCCCTTCCGTGGCCGGCTCCGGCCGGCGGCGGCTCAATCGGCGAACAGGTTGTCGATCTCCTGCTCCACCCCTTCGGAGAACTCGTCGTCGAAGGGGTCGTATTCCTCGTTCCGGTACTGCAGCTTGTCGTACAGGCCATCGATGATGACGTTCAGCTCCTCCACCGCCTTCTTCACGCGCAGGCGCACCAGGCCCAGGGTGGTGCGCTTGTCGAAGACCACGGCCAGCACCACGCCCTTGGCGATCTTGCCCAGGTACATGCTGTCGCGAGCGCCCTGGTGGTACAGCGTGGAGAAGTCCTCCTCGCCGATGAGCTTGGCCAGGGCGAAGTTCGCCTCGAAGTCCGCGGCGCAGAGCGACGCGAAGCTCTGGGTGTCGAAGTCGGGGTCCCCCCCGGCCTGGGCGATCATCTGTCCGGTGCGATCGACGAGCAGGACGTGCTTGGCCTGGCTGCTCTGCACCAGGGCCTCCAGGGCGTTGGAGATCGCCCAGTAGTCCTCCTCGAAGATGGCCCATTCGGCTCTGACCATGAAACCACTCCCGGGCCGCGCGTGGCGGCAGATCGGCATGGCGGACGACGGCTCAGGGGTCGTATCGGCCCCCGCGAGCATAGCTTGAGCGCGGTCGCGAGGGAACCGGGATCCGGGACCGGATCAGAGGCTGGTGCGGTGCTGGAAGGCGCGCTGGAGGGTGGCCTCGTCGGTGTAGGCGAGGGCGCCGCCCACCGGGATGCCGGTGGCCAGCCGCGTGAGGTTCAGGCCCCGCTCCTGCAGCAGGCGCTGGAGGTACAGGGCAGTGGTCTCGCCCTCGACGCTGGTGTCGAGGGCGAGGATCACCTCGCGGACCTGGTCCTTCTCGATGCGGCGGACCAGGCGGTCGAACGGCAGATCGTCGGCGCCCACGCCGTCCAGGGGCGAGAGCAGTCCCCCGAGCACGAAGTACCGCCCGCGGAAGAACGCCGCCTTCTCGAAGGGCAGCACGTCCACCGGGCTGCACACCACGCAGAGCAGCTGCGACTCCCGGCTGGTGCTGGTGCAGATGCCGCAGGGGTCGTCCTCGGTGATCACGCCACAGCGCGAGCACCGCCCCACGTGCTGCAGGGCGTGGTCCACGGCGCCGGTCAGGCGGCGCGCGTGGTCCTGGTCGTCGATGAGGTGCAGGGCGATGCGGGTGGCCGACTTGCGGCCCAGACCCGGCAGCTGCTGCAGGGCGCGGACCAGCTGCTCGAGCGCCGGCGACTGGAACTCGCCACCATCGCCGCCACCGCCGAGCTGGCCGCCGCCGAAGGCGTCCAGGGCCATGCTACATCCCCGGCAGCTTCATGCCCGGGATGTTCATGCCGCCCATGGCGCCGCCCATCTCCTTCTCCGTCAGCTCCTCCACCTTGCGCACGGCCTCGTTCACCGCCGAGAGGACCATGTCCTGGAGGAACTCCACGTCGTCGGGATCGACGGCCTCGGGCCTGATCTCCAGGCTGACCAGCTCGTGCTTGCCGTTCATCACGGCGGTGACCTGACCACCGCCCACCTCGGCGGTGACGGTCTTCCTGGCCAGCTCCTCCTGGGCGGCCTGCATCTTGGCCTGCATCTGCTGGGCCTGCTTCATGAGCTTCTGGATGTCCATCACACCTCCGGCGGCCGCCAGGCCGCCCGGTCATGGCGAGGGTCTACTCGCCGTCGGGGTCGTCCGCGGGCGGCGCTGGCCGCTGCCAGCGCTCGCGTTCGGCCTCGGGCAGCGGCTCGCCGCCCACCAGATCCACCAGCCCACCGAGGGTGGCGTCCTCCTGGCACTCGCGTGCCAGCGTCTCGCGCTCGGTGGGCGCGACGGCACGGCGCACCGCGTCCTGCTGATCGGAGCTCGGTCCGGCCCCCGCGGCCACGTTCTGCAGGACCACCCGCAGGGAACGGCCGAAGAACCCGATCACCTGCTCCTCGAGCTCGGACCGCCGGTCCTCCAGCCGCTGGAGCATGAACTGCTGACCCGGCTCGAAGGCCACCGTCAGGCGGCCGGCCTCGAGATCCAGGTCCGGCAGGCCCGCCATGAGGCAGGACGCCAGACCGGGATGGCGGTTCATGACCGTGTCGAGGAAGCCGGTCCAGCCGCTCAC
>JAASSM010000534.1 GCA_021767885.1 bacterium
TCCCGGATACGTGATGACGTTTGCGGGACCATACCTCCCAGGTACACCGCGGTGTACCTGAGCGAGATCATCGATCAATGCGTTCCGGAGCGACCGGTCCGGGAGCAAAGAGGAGAGGGCGCCATCGACCGCGGAAGCGATGGTCGGCCGTGATCGCGGCGTCGATCGGCTCGCCCGCGTCGGCGGTCGCCGGTGGCTGACCGACCCGCCGGGGCCTGCCGCCGGGCGCGGACCTGGCGATCGCGCCGGCGAGAGGACGACCGTGGCGCCCGCCGCCCCGGAGCCGGACCCCACGCGGTGGGTGGTGCCAGTCCAGGGTCCTCGCGCGGGGTCGTTCCTGCCCCCGAACGGCGGCCGAAACGAGGTGCGGGGACGTCGTGATATCGTAACGCCATTTATGATTGACGGTTAGGAGAATGTCTTCCCCCGGGGGTGTCGCTCCCGCGGAGGACGCCCCGGACCGCTGCACGTCACCACCCCCCGGATCGGCAGCCGCCGCTCCGGCCGCGGCCCCGATCGCCTGCCGGCCCATCTGTGTTAAGCTGGACAGTGTATCGCACAGGATCGCGCGGCTCCGGGCCCTGGAGCCCTGGAGCCTGGAGCCCTGGAGCCTGGAGCCCCGGAGCCCTGGAGCCCCGGTACCGGGAACCCCCGGCCCCGGAACTCGGCCGCCGTCGGGATCCCGGCCCCGGAGCCCCGGAGCCGCGGCCCCCGGCCCCGATCCCGGCCGCCTCCGCCCGATCGCTCGCCGCACCGGGCCGGACCGTGAATCGCCGGACCCTGCCCTCGAGGAGGTCGTTCCATGACCCGACGCCCCGCGCCCAGCACCGCCCGCACCGCCCGCACCGCCTGCGCCGCCCGCACCGCCTGCGCCGCCCGCACCGCCCGCGCCGCCCGGACGCTGGCCGCCCTCGCACTGGCCGCCCTCACTCTGGCCGTCCCCGCGTCCGCCGCGGTCGCCGCCTGGCCCGAGGACCCCACCATCAACGTGCCGGTGAGCACCGCCCCCGGGGCCAAGGCCGACGTCTTCGCCATCTCCGACGGCGCCGGCGGGGCCATCATCGCCTGGGAGGACGAGCGATCCGGGAACTCGGACATCTACGCCCAGCGCGTGGCCGCCGACGGCAGCGTGCTCTGGCAGGCCGACGGCGTGCCCATCTGCACGGCCGCCGGCGATCAGGCGCTGTACAACAGCAGCACCGGCACCACCGGCATCACGCCCCTGGTGCCCGATGGCCAGGGCGGCGCATGGATCGTCTGGCAGGACGGGCGCGCCTTCGCCACCCGGCTGCGCGACGTCTTCGCCCAGCGGATCGACGCCGAGGGCAACGTCCAGCTCGCCAGCGGCGGGGTGGCCGTCACCGCCGGCGCGGGCATGGAGGACGGGCCGAGCGCCTGCACCGACGGGCAGGGCGGCATCATCGTGGTCTGGCAGGACAAGAACGCCGACCCCGTCTTCTACGACATCCATGCCCAGCGCCTCGGTGCCGACGGGACCCTGCTGTGGAACGGCGGCGCGTCGGTGCCGGTGTGCACCGTGGACTGGGATCAGGACGGGCCCACCATCGCGGCCGACGGCGACGGCGGCGCCTACCTCGCCTGGAGCGACTCCCGCGACGACGTGGGCGACATCTACGCCCAGCGCCTCGACCGCGACGGCAACGCCCTCTGGGCGGTCGACGGCCGGCCCGTGGCCGTCCGCCCGGGCGGCCAGGACGCCACCGTGATCCGGCCCGCGGCCGGCGGCGGGGCCGTCCTCGCCTGGGTGGACCGCCGGGCCGCGGGCCCGGACATCTATGCCCAGAAGCTCGCCGCCGACGGCACCGCGGCCTGGACCGCCGCCGGCGTGGCGGTCTGCGACGCGCCCGAGTCCCAGTACCGCCCCGCCCTGGCGCCCGCCCCCGATGGCGGCGCCCTGGTCGCCTGGTTCGACTATCGCGACGCCACCGGCCCGCCCTGGGACCTGAACATCTACGCCCAGCGCCTCGGGCCCGACGGCGCGGCGCTCTGGGACCCCCAGGGCACCCTCGCCTGCGGCGCCGACGACGCCCAGCGCGACGTGGCCGTGGCCGCGGACGACGTCGGCGGCCTCTACCTCGCCTGGGAGGACAACCGCGGCGGCACCGGCCAGGAGGACATCTACGCCCAGCATCTCGACCAGGACGGCCTGGCCCGCTGGCGGGTCGACGGCGAGCCGGTGAGCCTCGCTCCGGGCAACCAGGAGAGCCCCGCGGTGGTGCGCGGCGCCGGCGGCCTGATCATGGCCTGGCCCGACGACCGCGACGTCCTCTACGAGGCCGACGTCTACTGCGACCGCATCGCCGACGCCGACCCCACCGCCGCACCGTCTCCGCTCGGCGGCGCGCTCGAGCTCGCCGTCCGCGGCCTGCCCCAGCAGGGCGGCCACACCCTCGCGCTCGCGCTGCCCGCCGCGGTGCCGGTGCGCGCCGAGGTGTTCGACGTGCGGGGTCGTCACGTGCGCACGCTGGCCGCCGGCGCCACCCTCGCCGCCGGCCCCCATGAGCTGGTCTGGCGGCATCGCGACCAGCGCGGCCGCGCGGTGAGCAGTGGCGTCTACCTGGTGCGCGTCCAGGCCGGCGCGGCCACCGCCACCGGCCGCGTGGTGGTGATCCGCTGACGCGGCGCCAGCTCCCAGGTGGCCGCGCGACGCGGCTCCGGGCCACGGCTCGCCCCGGCTCGACGGCCCCCGCA
>JAASSM010000535.1 GCA_021767885.1 bacterium
AGGGGCGCGGCCAGGGACGCGGCCGGCCAGGGGCGCGAGGCCGCAGCCCGGGGGCCGGCGGCATGAGGGGCCGCGTCATGGGCACCGGCCGTGCGGCGGGCGGCGCCCAGCACCACCGCGGCGACCAGCAGGCCGGTGGCCAGCCAGAGCAGCGCCTGGACCGCCACCAGCGCCACCGGCGGGGATGGCAGGACGCCCCGGGCGTCGGGGGCGGGGGCGCCGGTGGCCGCCACCAGGAGCGGGTAGCCCGGCGACATGATCAGGGGCTGGTCGCCGGGGCCGCCGGCGGCGCGGATCCGGGCGGCCTGCTGCAGGTACCAGGCCTCGTCCAGGACCGGCACCTCCACCAGGGCGCTGCCCGCGGACTGCTGCCAGAACAGGGCCCAGAAGCCGGCCGCCGCCAGCGCCACCAGGAGCGCCGCCACCAGGACGGCGCGCGGCCCGCGGGCGTGGTCCGGCGGCCGCGGCATCACACGTTGAACCGGATCTCGAGGATGTCGCCGTCCTGCACCTCGTAGCCCTTGCCCTCCAGGCGCACCTTGCCCGCGGCCTTGGCCGCGGCATGGGTGCCGGCGGCCACGAGGTCGTCGTAGGCGCAGACCTCGGCGCGGATGAAGCCGCGCTCGAGGTCGGAGTGGATCACGCCGGCCGCCGTGGGCGCCAGGGCTCCGCGGCGCACGGTCCAGGCGCGGCACTCGTCCGGGCCCACGGTGAAGAAGCTCTGCAGGTCGAGGGCCGCGTAGGCGGCGCGGATCATGCGGTGGGCGGCAGGCTCGGCGATGCCCAGGTCCGCCAGGAACTCGGCGGCCTCGGCCGGCTCGAGCTCCGCCAGTTCCTCCTCCACCGCCGCGCAGATGGACACCACCTGGGCGCCGGCCGCCTCGGCGGCGGCCACCGCGGCGGGATCGGGCTCCTCGCCCTCGGCGAGGTTGAGGACGGCGATCAAGGGCTTGAGGGTCAGCAGGGAGTAGCCCGAGAGCAGCTTGCGCTCGTCGGCGGTGAACGTGAGGTCGCGCAGGGGGCCCTCGGCCTCGAGCTGGTCCTTCAGGCGCTGGAACAGGGCGGGCTCGAGGGGGTGCTCGGTCTTGCCCTTGAGGCGCTGCTCCTTCTGCAGCTTCTCGAGCCGCTTCTCCACCACGCTCAGGTCGGCCAGGATCAGCTCCAGCGCCACGGTGGCCAGCTCCCCCTGCGGATCGGGCGTCCCGTACCCGCCGTCGAAGCCGCGCACCACCTGGGCCAGGGCGTCCACGCGGCGCGCGTGCTCCAGGAAGCGGGTGGACTCGCGGGCGCCGTCATGGCCCGGCCCGGGGCTGAACCCCGGCACGTCCACCCACTCGATCTGCACGTGGATGGTGCGCTTCGGCTGATACAGCCCGGCGAGGTGGTCGACCCGCGGGTCGGGCACCGTGCCCATGGCCCGGTTGGGCTCCACGCCCCCCTGGCCGGTGGGCAGGCCCGCGCCGGTGATGACGTTGAAGAGGGTGGTCTTGCCCGTGAACTTCAGCCCGATGATCCCGACTTGCACGTGGTGGTCCTTCCGCTACCGGATCTCCGACCGCGCCGCCATGACGCGGTGGGCGGACCAAGGTCGCGCCGGATGGGCGGGGGCGTCAAGGCTACGAGCCGTCGTCCTCGGGATCGGGCGTCTCGAACCAGGCCTCGGTCCAGGGCGTCCACGGACCGGCGCGGCCCTGCACGTCGAAGCCGCGGATGCGTCCCTCGTAGACCACGTCGCGCGACAGCAGGCCCCCCGGCAGGATGAACTCCTGCTCCGATCCATGGGGCGCGCCCACGGTGGGGTCGTTCTCGTCCACGGGGATGAGGATGGGATCGAAGGTCTCCGGCGGCCCGTGCTTGACCCGGATCTGCAGCTCCCAGAGCACCACCAGCGAGCCCGTGGTGGGCGCCCGCCACTCCACGCGGACCTCCAGCGGGGCCTGCGTATCGGCCCTGACGGGGCCGGTGGCCAAAAAGAGCAGGACGACCACGCCGGCCAGAGCGAGCGTTCGCATGGGGTTACCTTCCCGGGATCGGGACTGCCCAGATTCTTGTCTTTATCATCCGGGTTCGATCCCTATTCTACCAGGTCGAACGGGTCCTCCGCCACCAGCCAGAGACCAGTGCCGCGGCCAAGTTTCCGTGCAGACGGAACTCCCGGGCTTCGGCCGCCGGATGGCACCCTCCGTGCGTTGGCGCGCCCCGGGGGAACCGACACGGAGGTTCGACAGACCTTGAAGATCAAGATCATCTCGCGGTGGTGCACCGCACTGTTCCTGGCCCTGCTCCTGCCCCTCGCCGCCGCCGCCCGCGACGTCCACGTCCCGGGCGACGTGAGCAACCTCGCCGACGCCCTCAAGTACGCCGGCCGCGACGACCGCGTGGTCATGGCGCCGGGGCATTACCACGTCCGCGACGTGGCCCTGGTCGAAGGCGTCACCGTGGTGGGCGATCCGGCCGATCCCGGCGCCGTGGTCCTCAACGCCCAGCAGCTCGGCCGCGTGCTCAGGGCCGAGAACCTGGAGTCGGTCACGCTCATCGGCCTGACCCTCACCGGCGGCCGCGCCGACGGCTCCATCGGCTACCACCAGAGCGGCGGCGCCCTGCTGGTGAGCAACTCGCTGGTGAACCTGCGGAACGTCCACGTGATCGGCAACACCGCGGTGTCCGATGGCGGCGGCGTGCAGGTGCTCTGGGGCGAGCTGCAGGCCG
>JAASSM010000536.1 GCA_021767885.1 bacterium
CCGCGGCCGGCCGCCCGGGGCCCCGGCGAGGCCATCCGGCCCTCATTTCCGGCATTTTCGCTCGGAGTTCCGCGGGCCGTCAATCCTCCGCCGGCCGGATCACCGCCGGCAGTTCCTCGCCCTCGGGGACGAACACCAGCGAGATGGAGTTCACGCAATGGCGCGTGTTCCGGGGCGTGAACCCCTCGCCCAGGAAGACGTGACCGAGGTGGCCGCCGCAGTTCTCGCAGAGGATCTCGGTGCGGTAGCCATCGGCGTCCCGCTCGCGGCGCACGGCACCGTCGATCTCGTCGTCGAAGCTGGGCCACCCGCACCGGGCGTCGAACTTGGTCTCCGAGCGATAGAGCGGCGCGTTGCAGCGCTTGCAGAGGTACGTGCCGGCCTCCCAGTGATGCTCGTACTCGCCGGAGAACGGGCGCTCGGTGCCCTTGTCCAGGATCACGTGGGCCTCCGCGTCGGTGAGCGGGTTGTAGGTCACGGCGGACTCCTCCTCGGGCTGGGGACCGGCCAGGGCCACGCCGGCGGCCAGGACCGCCACCAGCAGACCGGCGGCCACCCGGGTGGGCAACGCGACGGGGGATCGGGACATGGGCTGCTCCTGTCGGTCGGGGCGTGGTCGCGTGTGGCGGCGGTCGTCGGCGGCGGCGCCGCCTCGGCCTCACGATGCTCACGGGGGGGAACGACCGCAATCGACGAGGAGTTCCCTCGGCCTTCTCGCGTCCGCGGCCGCCGCCGCCGCGCCCGCCTCCCCGCCGTGCGCCGTGCGGGGTGCCGCGCCGGACGCGCGCGCGGTCACGGACACCTGGACATCCGGCGGCCGACGCGTATCCTGCCCGGGAACCCCCACCCCGGAGGCTTCCGGCATGACTCCCGACGCCGACCGCTGGCTGGACCTGCTGCTGCAGGCGAACATCCTGAAGACCACGCCGCGCACGGGCTGGCACCTGCGCTGGGTGGCGCACCCCGAGGACGTGGCGGCCCACAGCTGGGGCACCGCCATGGTGGCGCTCTGCCTGGCGGAGATGAGCGACGAGGCCCTGGACCGGGGACGGCTGCTGAGCATGGCCATCCTCCACGACCTGGCCGAGAGCGAGGTCTCCGACATCCCGCGGATGGCCGTGCGCTTCCTGCCACCGGGCAGCAAGAATGCGGCCGAGACGCAGGCGCTGGCCGAGATGCTCGGCGGCCTGCCCGTGGCATCGGCGTGGACCGAGCTGATGGAGGCCTACAAGCAGGAGGCGGACGCCGAGGCGCGGCTGGTCCGCGATGCCGACCGGCTGGAATTCCTGCTCCAGGCCTGGGTCTACCGCCGGGCCACGGGCAACGAGCTGCTCGAGTCGGTGCGGGCGGCCTACCGCGACAAGACGTTCGCCACGGCGGCCGCCCGGGCGCTGGCCGACCGGATCCTGGCGCGCTGGCAGGAGATGGGCACGGGGCCGACCCGTCGGTGACGGATCGGCCCCGCGTGATCGGATGGGCCCGGCCGGGCCGGTCGCCGGATCGCGACCCGCCCGCCCTGGCCGCGAGCTAGCGGATGTCCGGGGGCAACAGCGTGCCCGTGTCGTAGTCCCACTCCGCGTCGTCCTCGTTGTACGTCGCGTAGCGGATGATGCCCACCGTGGGCGATAGCCACAACGAGTCCACGCCGGTCTCCACCAGGGCGTCCCCCGCGGAGATCGTGTGGTCGATCACCACCAGGCGCACGTCCTTCCAGAACAGCCCGGGGTGATCGTCCCCGCCGGGCAGCCAGTCCACGTCCTGCTCGGAGACGAACCGGCCCTCGCCCACCAGGGTCATGGTGCCCTCGCCCGGGATGCTGGCGGTGGTCTGGTCGGTCCAGGTGCCGGCTGGCGGCAGGGTGGTGAACGTCAGCGGCGAGGCGAAGTCGATCTGCATGGTCTGGCCGCCCTCCACCTCGGCGAAGCCCAGGTACTCCAGGGCGCCGCCGGCCTGCTGCATGACGTCCCAGCCATACGGCGTGGTGTAGCCGGGGTCGTACCAGGTGCGGTGGTAGACGCCGCCGCCCTGGGCATCGAACTGCACGTGAGCCCGGTCGGTCCACTCGTCCTGCGGCGTGTCCTCGCCCAGGTTGCCCCAGGCGCCGTATTCGTCGTACGCGTAGCGGCGGGCGTCCTCGAGGGGGTAGTAGTCCGGCGTCCCGTCGACGGTGGCGGTCCAGGTGGTGGCCGCCGGCTGCGCGTTGCCCGCCAGGTCCTGGTACCCCTCGAAGGTCAGCTCCATGGGCAGGCCCGCCGGCAGCGGCGCGGGCAGCGGCACGGTCCAGACGGTGTAGTCGGGCGACCAGGTGGGCTCGCCGCCATGCTGCTCCACCAGCCAGAACAGCTCCGCGTTGACCCGGATCGGATCGGCGCTGTCGGGGATCACCGGTTCGCTGAAGGTGACCCGGAAGAAGGTGGTGGTCTCATCGATGACGGCGTCCGTGGCCGGCTCGAAGCTCACGATGGTGGGCGGCGTGGTATCGACGTCCTGGCCGGTGGTGAAGGCGAGCGCCACGGGCTGCGCCAGGTTGCGGCCGCCGTGGTCCTGGACGTCGGTGCTGATGGTCAGGCTGATGGTCTGGTCGGCGGGCAGATCGGCGTCGGGATCGACGATCACCCAGCTGCCCTCGCCCTCGTGGACCTGGAAGCCCAGCGGGTTCTGGGCGGCGTCGGTCAGGGCCACCGCCCCGGTGAAGGTGTCGGTGTTC
>JAASSM010000537.1 GCA_021767885.1 bacterium
GCAGGTTCGGCCTCGGTGTCGGGTGGAGCGGCCGGCGTCGCGGAACCGGTCTCGATGCTCGCCGCCTGCTCCTCGGCCGGTTCCCCGTCGGCAACGGGGGCCCCGGGGCCAGGTGGAGCGGCCGGTCCAGCGTCCATCCCAGCGTCGGCATCCTCCCGCGCCCGCACCTCCGCCTCCGGCAGCTCCCCCGTCTCCAGGAAGAACTCCCGGCCCCGCTGCTGCTCCTGGTCCAGGTACCGGGCGAGGTCGGCGAGGATGGCGGACAGGTGATCGCTCACCGCATGGCCTCCACGGCCAGGCAGGCGAGCAGCTCGGCCGCCAGGGCGTCCTTGCTCGCCGGCTCGGTGTTGCGCCAGACCTCGCCGGACGGTCCGAGCAGGACCACCGAGTGCGGGGCGTCCCCGAAGGCGCCGCCGGAGGCGGTGGGATCGTTGGCCACGATCCAGTCCATGCCCTTGGCCTCGCGCTTGGCGGCCGCGCGGGGCAGCAGGTCCTCGGTCTCCAGGGCGAAGCCCACCACGCGGCACGACCCCTTCACCGGGGCCACCACGTCGCGCAGGATGTCCGGGGTGCGCACCAGCTCCAGGGACCAGCGGTCGCCCTGGCTCTCCTTCTTGAGCTTGCCGGGAGCCGGCTCGCCGGGCGTGTAGTCGGCCACCGCGGCGGCCATGAAGAGCCAGTCGCAGCCGGCGGCCAGGTCGGCGGCCACGGCGTCGGCCATCTCGCGGGCGCTGGTCACCGGCCGGACCCGGGAGACGCCCGCCGGCGCCGGCGCCGAACCCGGCCCCTGCACCAGGGTGACCCGGGCGCCCAGGGCCGTCAGCCGCGCCGCCAGCGCGGCGCCCATGGCCCCGGTGGAACGGTTGCTCAGGTAGCGGATGGCGTCGACGGCCTCCCGCGTGGGCCCCGCGGTCACCAGCACGCGGCGCCCTCCCCAGAAGTCCGTCTCGGCGGCCGAGATGCCGATGGTCGGCGCGGCCTCCGCGGAGCGATCCGCCCCGGCGGCAGCGGCCAGACCGCCCGCGCGATCCAGACCGCCCGCGCGATCCGGACCGACCGCGCGATCCGGACCGACCCCGCCCGCCGACCCGGTGCCCCCCGGGGGGCCCTCCGGGGAGCCCTCCGTGCCAGCGCCACCGGCGGCGGGGGACGCGCCGACCTCGTCCTCGGTGCCCGCCGGGGTGCCCCCCGGGGGGCCCTCGCCTCCAGGCGACTCTCCCGCCACCGCCGCGTTCGCGGCGCCGGCCGCCTCCCGCTCCGCCGCGCCCCCGGTGGCCGGCAGTCCGAGCAGCACCTGCTCCACCTGCGCGGCGATCACCTCGGGGTCGGCCAGGCGGCCCTTGCTCTCCACGCCGCAGGCCAGGAAGCCCTCGCCGGGCTCGATCAGGTGCACGCCGCGCTCGCGCAGCGTGGTCAGGTTGGCCTGGGTGGCGGGGTGGGCCCACATGTTGTCGTTCATGGCGGGGGCGGCGATCACCGGGCCGGGGTGGGCGAGCAGCAGGGTGGAGACGATGTCGTCCGCGATGCCATGGGTGAGCTTGGCCAGGATGTTGGCCGTGGCCGGCGCGATCACCGCCACGTCCGCCCAGCGGGCGTACTCGATGTGATCCAGGGCGTGGCTCTGGCCCTCGCCCCACAGGTCGGTGGCCACGGGGTTCTCGCTGAGGACCTGGAAGGTCATGGGGGTCACGAAGTGCTGCGCCGCGTCGGTCATGGCCACCTTCACGGCAAGACCCGCCTGCCGGAGCAGGCGGGTCAGGTAGCAGGCCTTGTAGGCGGCGATGCCGCCGGAGACCAGGAGCAGGACGTGACCCCGGGCCACGGCCTACTCCTCCGCGGCGTCTTCGGCCGCCTCCCGCTTGAGCTCGAGCTCCCGCTCGCGGCGGTCGTACCAGCTGACCTTGCCCTCGAGGAGGCGGTTGATGGCCAGGCTGGTGATCTTGCCGGGCAGGTTGACGTCGAGGGTGCGGGCGCGCGCGTTCAGGCGGCGGGCCTCCAGGGCCGCCACCTTGATGGCCTCGAACTTGTTGGGAATCAGGCTGGTGACCTTGTGACGCGGGATGTAGGTCATCTTGGTGGTCCCTCTTCCAGTCTCTTGGACACGACGACACGACGGCCGGGGCCACCGCTCGCAGCCCCGGCTCGGCCGGGTAACCGATGAAGGATAGCGCTTTCTCGGGATTTTTCAAGGGCCGACCCCGCCCCTCACCGCAGCGGCAGCTGCCCCATGCGCCGCGCCCGGCACGCCTCCGCCGCCAGGATGGCCTGCAGCCGCCCCGCCGCGGCGTCGACGTCGTCGTTGACCACCCAGTAGGTGTAGCGGTCGGCGAAGCCCACCTCCCAGCGCGCGTTGCGCAGGCGGGTGGCGATGACGTCCTCGGCGTCGGTGCCGCGGCCGCGCAGGCGCCGCTCCAGGGCCTCCCACGACGGCGGCAGCAGGAACACCGAGACCACCTGCTCGCCCAGCCGGTCGAGCACCTGGACGCCGCCCTGCACGTCGATGTCCAGCAGCGGGATGCGCCCGGCGCGCTCCATGGCCAGGATGTCGGCGCGCCGGGTGCCGTAGCGGCGGTCGTGGACGTCGGCCCACTCCAGGAAGGCGTCCTCGGCCACCAGGCGGGCGAAGGTCTCCTCGTCCACGAAGTGGTAGTCGGCCCCGTCGGTCTCCCCCGCGCGCGGTGGCCGCGTGGTGGTGGA
>JAASSM010000538.1 GCA_021767885.1 bacterium
ACGACGCGGTGCTGGCCACCCTGGCGGAGGTGCTGATCGAAGCCGGCGTCGGGGTGCTGCGCTTCAACTTCCGCGGCGTGGGCGGCAGCGCCGGCCGCTACGACGGCGGCGCCGGCGAGGTGGCGGACCTGCTGGCCGCTGCGGACTGGCTGGTGGCAGCCCATCCCGGCGCCCGGCTGTGGGCGGGCGGCTACTCCTTCGGTGCCTGGGTCACCTGGCAGGCCCTGGACCGGGGCCTGGCGCCCCACCGCGTCCTGCTCGTGGCCCCGCCGGTGGGCGCCATGCCGTTTCCGTCACGGCCGGAGCAGGTACCCACCGACGTGGTGATCGGCAGCCTCGACGACTTCGCCGACCCCGGCGCGCTGGACGCCTGGTCCGGCGTGACCCTGCACCGCATCGACGGCGCGGATCACTTCTTCGGCGGCCACCACCACGACCTGGCACGGACGCTGAAGAACACCATCGCCACCTGATCTCACCATGACCAGGTAGGAGCGCGCCCGGTCGGGTAGGCTCCCCCGGCGCAATCCCGGCCCGGCCCATGCCCTGTGGGAGCGCTCCTACACGGGGATGGGGGGCTCAGCCGATTCTGACGCCGGCGATCCAGGGGTGGCCCAGGTACAGCAGCACGTAGCCCACCAGCCCCACCAGCACCGGCGCGATCAGCTCCCGCAGCACCAGCCGGTTGCGGCCGGCCAGGATGGCGCCGAAGGGCACGTTGGAGGTGGCGTTGGCATAGGGGGTCCAGTCGTCGCCGAGCTTCCTCGCCTTCTTGCGGTCGATGAGGCGGCTGCCGGCGAGGCCGAGCACCAGGAAGGTGCCGAAGAACACCACCGACACCCGGTCGCCGTTGGCGGCGAGGTGGGCGGCGGCCCAGAGCACCACGGCCCACTGGAACGGATGCCGGGTGATGCGCGTCAGGCCCCGGGCGAGGTCGCCGCCCTCACCCTGGCGCAGGGTGTCCTCCATGCCCACCACCGTCGGGTTGCGCGCCATGAAGCCGCCGAGCAGCAGGATCGAGGCCACCGGCATGACGACCTTCGGAACCATGTAGAGCTCCGGGCTCGGCAGCCAGAAGTAGTCGTAGCGGGGCAGCGCGCCGTACATCCAGATCAGATAGCCCAGGGTGGCGAAGGCCACCAGCGAATAGACGATCAGATAGCCCCGCTCGCCCAGGGCGGCGACCATCCGGTCCCGCAATGCCGTGCTGCTGATGCCGAGGTGCGTGCCGAGGAACAGCACGGACGCGAGAAGCATTGGCCACATGAATCCACTCCACCGCTGCGTGCGGCCCATGATAGCCCGAAGCGCCAGGCTTGCAGCCCTTCCGGCTTTGACGCATCTTGGACGGCTGACATCGATCCGGAGCCGCGCGGGCGGCGAGACCACTGGGGAGGGGAAACATGAAGGACGTGGCAGGCAGAACCGCCTTCGTCACCGGCGGCGCCAGCGGCATGGGGCTGGCGATGGTGCGGTCGTTCGCCGCGGCGGGCATGAACGTGGCCGTGGCGGACATCGAGCAGCAGGCGCTGGACCGGGTGGCCGCCGAGTTCGCCGGAAGCAACGGCGCCGTCATCACGATCCAGCTCGACGTCACCGACCGGGCCGCCATGGAGCGGGCCGCGGAGACCACGGAGCAGGCCTTCGGCAACGTCCACGTAGTCTGCAACAACGCCGGCGTGGCAGTGGGCGGCAACGTCGACGAGATGAGCTACGCCGACTGGGACTGGGTGCTCGGCGTGAACGTGGACGGCGTGGTCAACGGCGTGCAGACCTTCACCCGGCGCATCGAGGCCCACGGCGAGGGCGGCCATTTCGTCAACACCGCGTCCATGGCCGGGCACATCGCGGTCCCCGGCCTGTCCGTCTACACCGCCTCGAAGTTCGCCGTCGTCGGGCTGTCCGAGGTCATGCGCAACGACCTGGCCGCCAAGGGCATCGGCGTGTCCGTGCTGTGCCCGGGCGTGGTGCGCACCAACATCTTCGACTCCGGCCGCAACCGCCCGGAGGACCTCGCCGCCGAGACCGACACCGCCGCCGCGCTGCTGCGCGGCGAGGGCGATCAGGCCGAGCAGGAAGCCCGCATGGCGCAGATTCTGGCCGGGGCCCTGGACGCCGACGTGGTCGGCGACATGGTGCTGCACGCCATCCAGAACGACGAGTTCTACATCTTCACCCATCCGGAGATCGCCGAGATCACCAACGCCCGGTATCAGGACATGCAGGCCGCCTTCGCGCGCTGGACCGAGTACCGCAAGACCCAGGGAGTGTGACATGAGCGCAGGCAACGGCCGGCTGGCCGGCAGAACCGCACTGATCACCGGAGCCGCCCGCGGCCTCGGCGCCCGCATCGCGAAGCGCATGAGCGAGGAAGGCGCGCGGGTGGTCATCAACGACCTCAGCCTGGCCGCGGCCCGGTCCACCGCCGACGAGCTCGGCGGCGAGGCCGTGGCCTGCGACGTCAGCGACTCCGCCGCGGTGGCCGCCATGTTCGAGGAAGCGGTATCGCTGGTGGGCGATGTGGACATCCTGGTGTGCAACGCCGGCATCAGCGGCATCGAAGGCGACAACGCCGCCCGCCAGCGCATCGCCGAGCGGGCCGAGGCCCTGGCCCGGGGCGAACAGCCGGAGGACTCGCTGGACGGCGGCATCGCCGGCGTCACCGACGAGCAGTGGCGGCGCATGCTG
>JAASSM010000539.1 GCA_021767885.1 bacterium
GCCAGTCCGGAGCTGGGCCCCGAGGGGGCCGTCTCCGAGGCGCAGGTCGGCCGGGGCGAGGGCGCCGCCGCACCGGCGTCCCCCGCCGACCCGGACCTGGTGGCCGCGGAGACGCCCGCCGCCCGGCCGCGGCGCCGGCGCACGTCCGGGGTCTGCGTGGTCCGGGCGGTGGTCGCGGTGCTCTGCCTCGGCGGTCTGGCCCTGTTCCTGGCCGGCCAGTTCGACCGTCCCGCCACCACCACCGGTCCGGTGAGCGCCGCCCGCACCGATCAGGGCGGGGCCGGGACGGTGGAGGCGTCGGACCGCGGTGGCCAGACCATCGATCCGGCCGCCACCGGGCCGGCCGCCGCGGCGCCGGCGGGTGAGCCGGCGGGTGAGCCAGCCGGCGATGAGGTCGGCGAGGCGCCGGCCGATGAGGCGCCCACCGGGCCCGAGGCCGCGGCGGACGCCGGGTCCGCGGCCGACCAGGCCGCCGCGCCGGCGCCGGCGACGACCGTGCCGGTGGAGGAGGAGACGGCCGCGGAAGACGCCCCGGCCGGGCCGACCGACCCGCGGTCCGACGATACGACGGCCGGACCGCAGGACGGGCCACCGCCGCTGGACCGGGCCGCCTTCCGCGAGCCCGTGGGGCAGGACGGCTGGGCGCTCTGGCTCTACTCGTTCCCCGACGCCCAGAGCGCCGACGTGGAGGTGCGGCGCCTGGAGCGCCGCGGCCTGCGCGCCACCGCCCGCGCGGTGGAGATCAAGGACCGCGGCCGCTGGTACCGCGTCTACACCGGCAGCTTCGCCACACGCGATCAGGCCCGTGCGGCGGTGGCGCCGCTCAAGGCCGAGCTGAAGCACGACTGGGTGATCCCGGCGCGCTTCTAGTCGCCCACGACACAGACTCCACTGCTCGGCGGCCGGGCCTCGCCCCGGTCCGGCCGCGACCCGGGAAGGATCCGGATCCGTGAAACTCAAGCGCATCGAGCTGCAGGGCTTCAAGTCCTTCGTCGACCGCACCGTCCTCGAATTCGACGCCGGCATCACCGCCATCCTCGGCCCCAACGGCTGCGGCAAGAGCAACGTGGTGGACGCCGTGCGCTGGGTGCTGGGCGAGCAGTCGGCCAAGAACCTGCGCGGCGGCAAGATGGACGACGTCATCTTCAAGGGCACCACCAAGCGCAAGCCCGTGGGCCTGGCCGAGGTGACGCTCACCTTCATCAACGACGACGGCCGCCTGCCCGTGGAGTACGACGAGGTGGCCATCAAGCGCCGCGTCACCCGCGACGGCACCAGCGACTACTACCTCAACGGGTCGCCCTGCCGCCTGAAGGACCTGCGGGACCTGCTCTGGGACACCGGCGTGAACAACGCCAGCTACTCGATCATCGAGGAGTCGATGATCAAGCAGATCCTCAACGAGAACAACCAGGAGCTGCGGCGGCTGCTGGAGGAGGGCTCGGGGATCACCAAGTACAAGGCCCGCCGCAAGGAGACCCAGCGCAAGCTCGACCGCACCACCCAGGACCTGCTGCGCCTGGACGACATCATCGACGAGATCGGCCGCGAGGTGCGGTCGCTCCAGCGGCAGGTCGGCAAGGCCAGGCGCCACAAGCGGCTCTATGGCGAGATCCGCGCCCTGGACCTGTCCCTGGCCCGGCGCCGGCGCGAGGGCCTGGACCAGCGGGAGAAGGAGATCGGGGAGCGCGTGCAGGAGCTGCGCACCCTGGCCGAGACCGACACCGGCGAGCTGTCCGAGCTGCAGGCGAAGATCGCCGAACAGCGCCCCCTCATCGACGAGCGGGAGAACGAGCGCCGTCAGCTCGAGGAGGCGCTGCGCGCCTTCGAGGAGCAGCTCCAGGAGAGCGAGCGGCAGGTGGCGGTGCTCGAGCAGCGCATCGCCGACCAGAAGCGGCGCCAGGAGGAGGCGGCCACCGCGGGCACCGATGCCGAGCGGCGCCGCGAGGAGATCACCGGCCAGATCGCCGGTCTCGAGCAGCGCCTCGAGGATCTGCGCACCGAGCTCGGGGGCGCCGGCGAGCAGCTCGCCGACCAGGCCGAGGAGCTCCGCGTGCTCGACGCGCGCCTGAGCGCAGAGCGGGCCCAGCTCGAGGAGGCCGTCCAGCTCAACCTGCAGTTCGTGGAGACCGACGCCGCGGCCCGCAGCCGCCAGCGCGAGCTGCAGGTGCGCCGGGAGAACCGGCAGGAGCGGCTCGACCTGCTCGATACCGAGGAGGAGGAGATCGCCCGCGAGCTGGCCAGCGGCGAGACCGCCCGTGCCGAGGCCCGTGAGCAGCGGGACGACCTCGCCCGCCGCCGCCGCGAGCTCCTCGAGCACCTCGCCGCCACCGAGCGGACCATGGGCGACCTGGAGGTCGCCGGCCAGGAGATCCAGCAGGAGATCTCCGGCATCACCGGACGCCGCGAGTCCGCCGCCGGCCGGCTGGGCGTGCTGCAGCGCCTACAGGAGGAGTACGCCGGCTACGGCCAGGGCGCCCGCCACGTGCTCACCCACCATGCCGAGCGGCCGGGCGTGGTCGGCGGCCTGGCCGATCAGCTCCAGGTCCACGAGGAATGGACCGGGGCCTTCGAGACCCTGCTCGGCGAGGTCCTCGACGCGGTGGTGGTCGACGGCCCCGGCGAGGCCGCGGCCCTGGTGCGTGAGCTGCGCGAGGGACGCCACGGTCAGGCTGCGTTCGTCTGCC
>JAASSM010000540.1 GCA_021767885.1 bacterium
TCGCCCATCGCGGCGGCGCCCTGCATGGCCCCGAGAACACCCTCGCCGCCATCCGCCTGGCCCTGGCCCAGGACGTCCACGGCATCGAGATCGACGTCCACCTCGCCGCCGACGGCGTGGTGGTCCTCATGCACGACGCCACCGTGGACCGCACCACCGACGGCACCGGCGAGGTACGCGACTACACCGCCGCGGAGCTGGCCGCCCTGGACGCCGGCGGCTGGTTCGGCGCGGAGTTCGCCGGCGAGCCCGTACCCACCCTGGCGCAGGTGCTCGACGTGATCGCCGGGCAGGTGGAGCTGTGCATCGAGATCAAGGGCGGTGAGGAGAACCAGCCGGGGATCACCGCGGCGGTGGTGGCCGAGGTGGTGGCGCGGCGGGCGGCGGCGTGGTGCTGGATCGGCAGCTTCCATGACTCGGTGCTGGAACGGGCCGCCGAGCTGCGCACCGGCCAGGCTCCCGACCTGCGCCTGGTCAAGATCGCCGTGGGCCAGGTCACGGGCCTGCCGCTGGCGGTGGACCACGGCCCGCGCCCGGGCTGGCTGCCCTTCGGTCAGCCGGTGGGCGCGGTGTCGGTGAACCACCGCCTGCTCACCGGCCCGGAGGCCGACCGCCTCCACCAGCAGGATCTGCAGGTCTGGGCCTGGACCGTGAACCAGGCCGACGACATCGCCCGCGCCCTCTACCGCGGCGCCGACGCCGTGGTCACCGACACGCCGCCGCTGGCCTTCGAGGTGATCGCCACGCGACGGGCACGCCGGAATCCGTGATCGCACCAGGATCTCTGAGCGCACCAGGGCCTCTGCGCACACCGGAACCCCCGAGCGCGCCAGCCCGCCTCGGGGGCCCAGGCCGCGCGGGAACGCCCGGTGGCACGCATCGACACTTGACCATTCACGCCATGAATGATTATCATTCACACCATGAAGAAACGGCCCGTCCCACGCCACGTCAGCCAGAGCCTCGGCGAGCGCCTCCGCGCCATGCCTGCCGTGGTGGTGACCGGCGCTCGCCAGACCGGCAAGAGCACCCTGGTACGGGATCTCACCGCTGGCGAGCGGCGCTACCACTCGCTCGACGACCTGGATGTCGTCGACGCGGCACGCCGTGACCCCGAGGCCCTGGTCGGCGGGACCCAGCCGGTCACCCTCGACGAGGTCCAGCGTGAACCGGACCTGCTGCACTCGGTGAAGCTGGCCATCGACCAGCAGCGCGAACCGGGCCGGTTCCTGCTCACCGGATCGGCCAACCTGCTGCTGATGGGCCGGGTCTCGGAGTCGCTGGCCGGCCGGGCCAGCTACCTGACGCTCTGGCCGTTGACCCGCCGCGAGCAGGCGGGACTCGGTCGTTGCGGGGCCTGGGAAGAACTGTGGACGACCGCCGAGGAGGACTGGCCCGCCCTGATCGCCGCCCAGCCCGACGAACGCCAGGACTGGCGCCCTCTGGCCCGCCGCGGCGGGTTCCCCACGCCGGCGGTCCACATGCACGACGCACGCGACCGGCGGATCTGGTTCGACGGCTACGTGCGCACCTACCTCGAGCGTGATCTGCAGGAACTCTCGGCGATCGCGGCGCTGCCCGACTTCCGCCGCCTGATGCGCGCGGTCTGTCTGCGGCTCGGGCAGATGGCCAACCAGACCGAGCTGGGCCGCGACATCTCCCTGCCGCAGCCGACGGTCCACCGCTACCTGAACCTGCTGGAGACCTCGTACCTGCTGGTCCGGCTTCCCGCCTATGCGGTCAACCGCACCAAGCGGCTGATCAAGTCCCCCAAGCTGTACTGGGCGGACACGGGCGTCGCGCTCCACCTGGCCGGCACCGACCAGCCCGCCGGTGCCCACCTGGAGAACCTGGTCCTGCACGACCTCCTGGTCTGGCGCGATGCGCGCCTGGACCGGGCGGACGTCTACTACTGGCGCACGACCACCGGCGAAGAGGTGGATCTCGTGATCGAGTCGGAGGACCGGCTGCTGCCCATCGAGGTCAAGGCCTCCGCGCGACCGCGCCTCGCCGATGCCGCTCACCTGCGCCGGTTCCAGGAGGAGTATGGCGACCGGGCCCGCGCCGGGTTGCTCCTGCACACCGGCCACGAGATCTCCTGGCTCGCACCCGGGGTGCTGGCCGTGCCGTGGTGGCGAGTGATGTGACCTAGCCGCCCCCGCTCGCCAGCTTCCGCAGGTCACCGTCCACCACGTGCTGGAGCAGCCGGGTGAACGACGCGCGCACCCAGCTCTCGGCGCTGTCGTGGGTGAACATGCTCGCGAGGTGCTGGCGCAGACCCTCGCGCAGGTTGCCGTACTGGTTCAGCAGCTGGATGCTGCCGTCGGCGAACGACCACCGCGCCACCAGCCGGTGGTACTCCGCGGCCAGGGTCACGCCCTCGGCGCCGCCGAGGATCTCGCTGGGCCGTGAGCGTGCGTTGGCCACGGCGTTCATGGTGGAGCTGTCCAGGGCCCCGGACTCCTGCACCCACGCCTCCACCGCCGACGGGTAGCCCATGGACAGGATGGCCAGCGACTCCAGCAGCCACCGGCGGACCTGCGCGGCGTCCAGGCCCAGGCGGTCGGCCGTGGCGGCGGGGTCGTCCAGACCCTCGTCCGCCAGCGACCTGAGGAAGTGCTTGTAGAGCAGGAAGTCGCGGGAGAAGGAGTTCAGGGCCACCGGCGCGACCTTGTACCAGGCGCGA
>JAASSM010000541.1 GCA_021767885.1 bacterium
CACGGTCCGGGTGGAGTCGGCCACCGTCCGCGTGGCCGACGTGGCCCGCGGGCCGGTGCCCGCCGCCGCCGGCGCCGTGGTGGTGGCCTCCGGCGGCCGCCCGGGCGCCGCGGTGGACGTCTCCGCCCGGGCGATCCTGCGGCGGCTCGCACTCGCCGGCCATGCCGACGGCCTGGTCCTCGCCGGCGCCGCGCGGTGCCGGATCCTCTTCGCCGGCACGGCCGTCGCCCACGACGCGCTCGTGGAGGCGGTGCGGACGGCCCTGGCGCCCGGCTTGCCAGCGGCTGCGCCGGAGGCCCCGCCCTCCTGGCTGGCCGTATCCATGCCCGCGATGACGGCCCAGGTCCGGGGCGACTGGCACGTGACCTGGCCGCAGCCGCGGACCCTGGACCCCGGACGCAACCTGGTCACCCTCGCGCTCCACGACGGGACGCGGGTCCGTCGTCTGAGCGTGGTGGCCGAGGCCCACATCTACGCGCGTACAGCGATGGCGACCACGCCGGTCGGTCGCGACCAGTCCGTGGCCGCGGAGACCGTCCAGTGGGCCTGGACCGACCTGGCCCGCGCCAAGGGCGACCCGGTCACCGACCCCGCCCTCCTGCAGTCCATGATCGCCGCGCGGGAACTGGCGCCCGGCGAGACCATCACTCACGACGCCCTGACCCCACGGCCGCTGGTGCGGCGCGGTCAGCCGGTGGACCTGGTGGTCCGCCGCGGCCGTGTCCAGGCGAGCGTCCGCGCCGAGTGCCGCCAGGACGGTCGTCTCGGGCAGCTGGTCTCGGTGCGCAATCAGATCGACGGCCGCCTGGTCGTGGCTCGCGTGGCGGGTCCCGGCCTGGTGACCCTCGGGAGGTGACCCATGCGGCGACGGTTCCTGATCCTGCTGGCCGCCATCATCCTGCTGGCCGCCTCGGCGCCGGCCGGGACGCCCCTCATCGACCTCGAGACGGGGGCCGGGCCGGTGTCCAACTTCAAGGCCCGCTCCGTGGGCGACGTGGTGACCATCATCATCACCGAGGAGAGCACCGCGGACGCCTCCAGCCAGATGGACGCCAACACCAAGAGCGAGATCTCCGGCGGCCCGGGCCTGGGCTTCCTGACGCCCTTCGGCTCCTGGGGGCTGGACACCGAGAACAAGTACCAGGGCGACGGCTCCACCAGCCGCAGCGGCAAGCTGCAGGCGGAGATCTCGGTGCGCATCGCCGAGGTCCTGCCCGCTGGCCTGTTCCGGCTGGTGGGCACGCGGTCGGTGGACATCAACGGGGACCGGCAGCTCATCGAGATCAGCGGCGTGTGCCGACCCCGCGACATCGGACCCGACAACACCATCCTCTCCACCTACATCTCCGATGCCCAGATCGCCTACAGCGGCACCGGCGCCGTGGAGGACGCGGCCCAGCCGGGCGTGCTGACCAAGATCGTCAACTGGCTGTTCTAGACCGGAGAAGACCCATGGCACGACGCATCCTGACCGCCCTCGCCCTGTTCGCCACCCTGCTTCCCGCCACGCTGGCCGGGGGCGCGGACTCGCGCATCAAGGACCTGGCCTACCTCGAGGGCACCACCGCGGAACCGCTGCTGGGTTATGGTCTGGTCACCGGCCTGAATGGGACGGGCGACGGCCAGAGCAGCGACTTCACCGTCAACAGCCTCAGCGCGTTGCTCGAGCGGCTCGGCGTGACGGTGGACCCGGCGCTCATCCGCCTGAAGAACGTGGCCGCCGTGGTGGTCACCGCCAACGTGGATCCCACCGCGGGCAGCGGCGAGCGCGTGGACGTGACCGTCTCCAGCGTCGGGGATGCCTCCAGTCTCGAGGGCGGCACCCTGATCATGACGCCGCTGAAGGCCGCGGACGGACAGGTGGTGGTGGTGGCGCAGGGCCCGGTCTCCATCGGCGGCTTCAACATCAAGAGCGGCGCCAACAACAGCTTCCGCAAGAACCACGCGACGGTGGGCACCATACCCGGCGGCGGAACCGTTCGTCAGCCCCTCGTGGGGCGATTCGTGCGCGACGGCCAGGTCACCTGGCTGCTGCATCATGCCGACTTCTCCACCGCCGCCTCGGTGGCCGAGGTGGTCAACCTCACCTTCGGCGAGGGGACCGCCACCCCGCTGGATGCGCACCGGGTGCAGGTGGCGATCCCCGAGTCGCAGCTCGCCGCACCGGTGGCCTTCATCGCCCGCATGGGCGAGCTCGCCGCCGCCAGCGACGTCGCCGCGCGCGTGGTGATCAACGAGCGGACCGGGACCATCATCGTGGGCGAGAAGGTGATGCTCCGGGAGGCCGCGGTGGCCCATGGCAACCTCAAGGTGGAGATCAAGACCTACTACGACGTCTCCCAGCCCGCACCGTTCTCACGCGGTGGACAGACCACGGTCACGCCGGACGTGAACACCAGCGTCCAGGACAACGCGGCCCGCGTGCTGCGGGTGCCCGAGTCGAGCACCGTGGCCGACGTGGTGGCCGTCCTCAACGACATCGGCGCCAGCCCGCGCGACGTCATCGCCATCCTGCAGGCTCTCAAGCAGGCCGGCGCGTTGCAGGCGGAGCTGGTGATCATGTAGGGGGCGCCATGGCACCGGACGCCACCGGGCCCCTGCTGCCGGGACCGCCGTCGCCGCCGGCGATCTCGCACCACCTCGATGCCCGCGTGCGCGCGGTGGCCGCGCAGGCCACCGGCGGCGG
>JAASSM010000542.1 GCA_021767885.1 bacterium
CGTAGAAATCCTCGGACTTCTGGAGCAGGGCCTTGCCCAGCGCCTTGCTGACCACGACGATCGCCGCACAGCCGAGACCGCCGTACCAGGCCCACCAGCCGGGCACGCGGTCCCAGAATCCGTGGTGCACGTGGGCATCCAGCACATAGGGCAGCGAGAGCGCCACCAGGCCGCCGACGATGGCCAGCGCCCAGCCCCGCCGCGATGGCTGTCGGAGCTTTAGCTTCATGACCCGCCTCCGATCACGGCCAGGGCCACGCCCCGCGCCAGGTCGAACGCGTGGGCGCCGAGATTGGGCGCCAGACCCAGGACGAGTGACGCCAGCGCCGTCAACGCCAGCGGGACCACCATGAGCAGCGAGGCCTCGCCGTACCGCGCGTACTGATCGCTGCGGCGGAAGAACGCCTGGTGCACGATGGGGAAGAAGTACGCCGCGTTGAGGACTCCCGAGAGCACGAGCAGGGCCAGGAACACCACCTGGTCGGCCTGCATGGTGCCCGCCGCCAGGTTCCACTTGGAGATCCAGCCGTTGACGCCCGGCACGCCGGCCAGGCCCAGGCTACCGATGGCGAACGCACCCATGGTCACCGGCATCTGCCGGCCGATGCCCACCATGTCGGAGATGTTCTCGCGGTGGGTGCGCACGTAGATGGCTCCGGCGCAGAAGAAGAGCGTGATCTTCATGGTGGCGTGGAAGATCAGGTGCAGCACGGCCCCGTTCCAGGACGCCGTGCTGAGCAGCGCCGCCCCCAGGACGATGTAGCTCAGGTGTCCCACCGTGGAGTAGGCGAGTCGCCGCTTCAGGTTGTCCTGCCGCATGGCGAGCAGGGAGGCCACCGTCAACGTGATGCCCGCCGCCCAGGCCAGCAGGGTCCAGACACCGATCTGCTGCAGCAGCTCGGGCCCGAACACGTAGCCGGTGATCCGCAGGACGCCGAACACGCCGGCCTTGACCACGGCCACCGCATGCAGGAGCGCCGAGACCGGCGTGGGCGCCGCCATGGCCGCCGGCAACCAGGAGTGCAGCGGCATGATGCCGGCCTTGACGCCGACGCCGATCATGTAGAAGAGGAACAGCCAGCGCAGCAGCTCCGCCGACGCGTCGGACCGGTCGAGGAAGCCCCCGGGCACGAAGTCCAGGCTCCCGTGGTCGCTGATGGTGGCGGTCAGGACCACGGCCAGCACCAGCATCAGGCCGGCCGGCAGCACGTAGCACAGGTACTTGCGCGCGGCGTCGATGGCCTTCGGCGTCTCCTTGTGGATCACGAGCGGATACGTGGCCAGGCTGAGCAGCTCGAAGAAGATCACGAAGGTGACCAGGTTGGCGGCGAAGGCGATGCCGATGGTCGACGAGAGGCAGAGCGCGAAGGAGGCGAAGTAGCGGGTCTGCTTGTGCTCCTGAGCGCCGCGGACGTAGCCGATGCTGTAGAAGCTGGTCAGCACCCAGAGCGTGGAGGCCACCAGGCCGAACACCAGGCCCAGGGTGTCCACGCGCAGGGCCAGCTCCACTCCCGGCACGATGGTGCCCAGCCGGGTCACCGCGACCTGGCCCTGCAGCACGTCCGGCAGGAGCGACCAGACCAGGCCGGCCTTGACGAAGGCCGCCAGCAGCGTCCATCCCTCGCGCAGGTTGCGCCGCCGCTCCCCCGCCAGCAGGATCAGCGGGATCGCCAGCAGCGAGACCAGCACCGCCCAGAGGGGTCGCACGGACTCGAACGTGGTCACGGTGTCCATCTCAGCTCACCCCGGGGAGAGTCATGCCGGCCGGCAGGGCCTGGGCGATGATCCGGCCGACGAACCAGGCGTTGAAGATCCCGAGCAGCAACGTGCCGACGCCGAGGGCGACCACGGGCAGGTTCATGGCCGCGGCGGCCTCGCCGCGCGGAAGGATCGCGCCCTCGCGCGGTTCGCGCGCATACACGCGCTCGAGCACGCGGAAGAAGTAGCCCGCCGTCAGCAGGCCGCTGAGGATCAGCAGGATCAGCAGGGCCCAGTGCCCGGTGTGCGCGAGTCCGAGCGCGAGGTACCACTTGGAGAAGAAGCCGTTGGTGGGCGGGATGCCGACCATGGCCAGCGCGGCCAGCGTGAAGCCCACGAAGGTCAGGGGCATCCGCCGCCCCAGGCCCTGCCAGCTGTCCAGGTTTCGCGACCCGCCGCTGAGCTCGACGCTTCCCGTCACCAGGAACAGACAGCTCTTCATCATGGCGTGATTGAGGATGTGCAGGATGGCGCCGGTCAGGGCCAGGGGGTGACCGGTGGCCAGCCCCAGTCCGATGTACCCGACCTGGGCCACCGAGGAATAGGCGAGCATCCGCTTGGCGTCGCGCTGGGCCAAAGCCATGACCGAGCCCCAGACCACGCCGCCCATGGCCAGCCACGACACCACCGGCCCGATGGCCAGCGTGGACAGCGACCAGTCGGCGCCGTAGACGAAGTACAGCATCCTGATCAGGACGTACGCCGAGACCTTGGTCATCACCGGCGCGATGATCGCCGTGCTGGTGGACGAGGCGTGGGTGTACGCGTCGGGCAGCCAGATGTGCAGGGGGAACAGGGCCATCTTCAGGCCGAGCCCCACCACCATGAAGATCACGCTGACGGTCAGGGCGGGGTTGGCCCCCAGATCCCCCAGCCGCGCCGCGACGTCGGCCATGTTCAGGCTGCCGGTCAGCACGTAGAGGTAG
>JAASSM010000543.1 GCA_021767885.1 bacterium
GCACCTCGCGGCCGAGGTCGGCCACGTCGGGGCCCAGGTCGTCATGGTGCGGCACGTCGGTGACCGGCTCGATGCTCGCCTCGGGCATCAGGCCGGTCTCGCCGGCGGCGAGCTGGGCGTGGTAGTGCGCGAAGGTGCGGATCACCACGTCGGGTAGGCCCTCGGCCCGCATGCGGGCGGCGACGGCGGTGAAGCGATCGGCGGGTGGGGTCATGGGGCGCGTGCTCCTCGGAAGGGTCCGGTCGGGATCCAGCGATCGCCGCGATTCTAGGAGATCGGGGCCGGGAAATCGAGCCCGTGGCGGCACGTGATGACCACTTGGCGCGGCGCGACCCAGTCGCGCACCCGGACCGGACCACGGACCGCGCCGCGGACGCGCCGCGTCCATCGCCTGGGCGACGGTCGCGGCGCGCCTTCGCTCATCGGCAGGTCGGCAGCGCAGGTGCGCTGGTCGATCAGTGGGGCATGTCCCAGCAGCGGAACTTGTCCCATTCCGCGACCACGTCGCCGTCGCCATCGAGGCTGCGGTGGTAGACCTCATGCACGCGGACGTCCGGGCCGTCGCCGTCGCAGACGAATACCTGATTGAGGGTGTAGTGCACGACCTGGTCGCGCACCATCACCAGCGGCGTGACGACGTGCTCCCGCTGCCAGGTCAGGCCGGTCTCCAGGCCCTCGAGCGTGCCGAACACGTTCTCGGTGTCCCAGTGCTCCTGGTAGATGCTCTCGCCACTGGGCAGCGTGATGAGACGGTAGGTGTACGGGGCGTAGACGATGACGTGCACGACCTCGTCCACGCATTCCCAGTAGAAGGTGCCATCGAAGGTGAACACCCCCGTGCCGCTCTCCACCTGGGCGCCGCCTCCGCCCTTGTCGGGATCCGCGGCGGGGGCGGTGAGCGGGTCGTCGTCGCTGCAGCCGACGACGACCACGGCCAGCATGGCCGCGAGCATGACCAGTCGAAATGCCTTCATGATCTCTCTCCCTTCACGCCGATATGTTCCCGGAAACACCAGGCCCGGTCGTGCACGCCGGGCCATCCGGACGTCGATGCCGATCTGGTGCGAGTCGGAGCGGAGAAGAACCGGTGGAATCCCCTGCGATCATCATATCAAGTTGAAAACATGAAATCAATTGTGGCCTCCTGTACCGGCTCCCCGGTCGTGCCCGGCGCTCCTGCCGTCACCGCCCGCGACGTGGTGCCACGCGCGAAGATGGGTTAGTCTCGGTCCGGAACCGCGAACTCGGAGGCGATCACCCTCACCGCGGCCCCGGGGACGGGGCCGGGAGGACCGGCATGAGCGACATCCAGACCGCCTGGCAGCGGCACTACGCCGCCGTTCCGCAGACCCTGGCGAGGCTGCGCGAGGTGCCGGCCGTGGTGTCGGTGTTCAACACGAACATCGACGCGGTCCGGACCATCACCCCGGTGGTCTTCGACCACCTCGCCGCCGCCGCCGGGGGGCCGCCCGCCGGCACCGACGGCCCCCACGCCATCGCCGCGCCGCCGGACCTGCTCCGCGGCTTCCTCGCCTGCTTCCGCGACGGCATCGCCCAGGAGTGGCTGGTCACCGACGAGGACACGTTCCGCTGGCTCGAGCATCACGTGGGCCACGACCGCCTGCAGATGGGCGGGCAGGGCGGCATCATCGCCAACGTGATGGCCGTCTGCGGGGTGCAGAACGTGCTGGTGCACGCCGCGTCGCTACCGGCCCCGCAGGCCGCGGTCTTCGTGGACCGGCCGAACCTGCTCTCGGTCGACGCCCAGGGCCGGCTGCGGCCGGCCCGCCGGATCGATCGCTCCGGGGACGTCCCGCTGATCCACTGGATCCTCGAGTTCCGTGCGGGCGACACCATCGCGGTGGACGGCGAGGCGATCACCTGCCCGCGCTCCAACCGCTTCATCGCCACGTGGGATCCGCTGAACTTCGTGCTGGCCATCGACCAGGACTTCGTCGCGGCCGTGGCCGGGCACGCCGGCGGTCTGGATCACTGCCTGCTGTCGGGCTACCAGATGCTCTCGGAGACGCTCTCCACCGGCGAGACGGCCGGCGACCGGATCGCGGCGAGCAAGCAGGTGGTCGACCGCTGGCGGGAAGCGCACCCGGATCTGGTGGTGCACTTCGAGTTCGCCTCGACCCAGGACCGCGCCATCCGCAAGCGGCTCCTCGAGGAGATGGGCGGCTGGGCCGACAGCATCGGCCTGAACGAGCAGGAGCTGGCCGACGTCCTGGAGGTGGCCGGCGAGAAGGATCTGGCCGCCGCCTGCCGCCGCAAGGCCGGCAGCGTGGAGCTGCTGGCGGGACTGGAGCGCGTCTTCGCGCTCTGCGGCGCGCCGCGGATCCAGCTGCACGTCTTCGGGCTCTACGTCACCCTGCAGGCCCGCGGCTGGCGCCAGACTCCGGAGCAGACGCGCAACGGCATGACCCTGGCCGCCACCGTCGCCGCCTCCAAGGCCGGCACCGGATCCATCGACACCGAGGAGAACCTGCTCTGGGCCCACGGGCAGCCCGTCGGCGAGGTCGCCGGGCGGCAGCTCGCGACGCTGGCCGCCCACCTCGCCGCCCGCGATGGCGCCAGCGACCTGCTGACCACCGGCATCCACCGCGGCGCCGACCACGACGTCATCGCGGTGCCGACGATCATCGTCGAGAACCCCCGCACCCTGGTGGGCATGGGCGAC
>JAASSM010000544.1 GCA_021767885.1 bacterium
CTCGGATTCCGCCAAGGACGCGGGCCAGTTCGCCGCGGCCTGGGCCCAGTCCCAGGCCCAGTAACGCCTGGTCGCGGTGGCGGCGCAGCACGGCGTACGGCTGTCGCTGTTCCACGGCCGCGGCGGCGCCGTCGGCCGCGGCGGCGGCCCGGCCCAGTCCGCCATCCTGTCCCAGCCGCCGGGCTCCGTGGCCGGCTCCCTGCGGGTCACCGAGCAGGGCGAGATGATCCGCTGGAAGCTGGGCCTGCCGGCGCTGGCGGTGCAGACCCTGCGCCGCTATCTGAGCGCCACCCTGGAGGCGACGCTGAATCCGCCGCCGGCGCCGACCCAGGCCTGGCGCGACGCCATCGGCGCCATGTCACGCACCGCGCTCGCGTCCTATCGGGCGGTGGTGCGGGAGGACCCGAGCTTCGTCGAGCTGTTCCGCACCCTCACCCCGGAACAGGAGCTCGGCATCCTGGCGCTGGGCAGCCGCCCGGCCCGGCGCAAGCCGAGCGCCGGCATCGAGAGCCTGCGGGCCATTCCCTGGGTGTTCGCCTGGACCCAGGTGCGGCTGATGCTGCCCGCCTGGCTCGGCACCGACACCGCCCTGCACGAGGCCCTGGCGGCCGGCGAAGCCGACGTGCTGGAAGACATGATGGCGTGGCCGTTCTACCGCATGCAGAGCGACATGCTGGAGATGGTGCTGGCCAAGGCCGACTCGACCCTGGCCCGCTACTACGCCGAGCGGCTCACCGACACCGACCAGCAGCGCACGGTGGAGGAGTTGTGCAACCGACTCGCGGGCCTGACCGCCGACCTGCTGCGCACCACCGGCGAGCCCCACCTGCTGGCCGACGACCCGGAGCTCGCGGAATCCCTGTACGTGCGCAACACCTACCTGGACCCGCTGCACCTGCTGCAGGCGGAGCTGCTGGCCCGCTGGCGCCACCAGACCAGCGACCGCGACGCCGTCGAGCAGGCGCTGCAGGTCACCATGGCCGGCATCGCCAGCGGGCTGCGCAACACCGGTTGATCAGCGTCGATCGTCGCGTCGCCGCCGTGCCCGGCTGCCGCTATGGCCGACCTGCGATGCCGCCGAGCACGGCCTCGCCGGGGAACACGCCCTCCTGAATCACGCCGTCGCGCACCACCGGCACGCCCCCGACCAGCACGTGGCGGATGCCGGCCGACGCCTGGGCCGGCTCCATGAAGGTCGCCCTGTCCGCCACCTGCTGCGGATCGAACAGCGTCAGATCCGCATCGGCGCCCACCTGCACCCGACCCTTGCGCGCCATCGCCGGCGCCACGGCCTCGAGCCGGCGGGCCGGCAGCAGGGTCATCTTCGCCACCGCCGTCATGAGGTCGAGGGCCTGCTCGTCGCGCACGTAATGGCCGAGCACCCGGGCGAAGGTGCCGGCGCTGCGGGGATGGGAAAAGCCGTCGACGAACGGCACGCCGTCGCTGGCGACGATCACGTCCGGCTGGGCCGCGAGCCAGGCGTTGGTGGCGGGATCCTGGCCATGCAGGATCACCCAGCCCCCTTCGGCCCGGTAACGCCGGAAGGTCTCTTCGGTGAGACGTTCGCCGGTGGCCGTCCACTGCAGACTAGAGTAGTCACCCTGGAAGTCGTCGAACAGGGCACTCTCCAGCCGGGTGGAGCCGGCGGTATAGGGATAGAACTCGGTGGTGACGTCGACGCCGCGCGTCCGGGCGCCGCGGATCATCGCCAGCGCCACCGGGGCGTCGGTATCGGTGCTGGAGTTGACGTGCACCACGTGCAGCGCGGCGCCGGTGGCCGCCGCATCCGCGAGCACTTCCTGCAGCGGCGCCAGCGCGTCGCCACCCATGGTCCTGGCGTTGCGCAGATGCACGAATACCGGCACGCCGCGCCGGGCGGCCAGCTCGAACACCCGGAAGATCTCGGTGTGGGAAGCGGCCGGCGTGTAGCTGATGCCGAGCCCGATGCCCAGCGCGCCCTCGTCGAGCCCGGCCTCGAGCCGCGTCACGATGTCGGCGATACCCGCGTCGTCGGGCCGGTAGGCGGCGAACCCACCGTCGTCGCGGGTCAATGCGCCGGCGTACACGATGTTGCCTACCGCACCGTCGGTGAGATGGTTGTAGCGGGCGGCCGGATGCCCTGCGGTGGCGCCATAGTGGATCAGCGCCTTGCCGGCGCGCTGCGCCACCCAGTCCGCCAGCGGCAGCACGCCGATCTCGAGCTCGAGCGCCGTGGTGACGCCGTCCGCAGCCTGAAAGCGGTTGCTGAAGGCGTCCTGGCCGTGGGCGTGCAGGTCGATGAACCCGGGCGCCACCACCAGGCCTCCGGCGTCGATCTCCACGGCGCCCGCGAGCGGCGTCTCCGCCAGGGCGACGATGCGGCCGTCCCGGATGCCCACGCTGCGCACGGCGTCGAGCCCGGTCTCCGGATCGAGCACCCGGCCGCCGTTGATCACCACGTCGAAGCCGGCGGGACCGGCCGCGCCGGCCAGCTCCGGCGCGAGCAGCACCGCGGCGAGCAGCGCCCAGCGGCGCAGCCTCCGGGACCACGGCACGCCCGGGCTGCGGCCCGGAGCGACGTTCACGGGTCTGGTCATGGCTCCTCTCCCCTGCCTGACTGGTCGCCCGACTATGCCACCGCCGCGCGCCGGGAACGAGATCGGCTTCCGACCTACCCTCACACGCATCGATGAC
>JAASSM010000545.1 GCA_021767885.1 bacterium
ACGGCGCCGTCGAGCACCCGCAGGCTCCGCTCCACCTCGATGGTGAAGTCCACGTGCCCGGGGGTATCGATGATGTTCAGCCGGTGCTCGTCGAACTGCTGGTTCATGCCGGACCAGAAGGTCGTGGTCGCGGCGGAGGTGATGGTGATGCCCCGCTCCTGCTCCTGCTCCATCCAGTCCATGGTGGCGGCGCCGTCATGGACCTCGCCGATCTTGTGGGACAGGCCGGTGTAGAACAGCACCCTCTCGGTCGTGGTCGTCTTGCCGGCGTCCACGTGAGCTGCGATGCCGAAGTTCCGGTATCGCGAGATGGGGGTTTTGCGAGCCATGATGCTCTCCGTTAGCGTCTGTATGTGTAATTGGCGACCGTGACGGCCTCCGAGACAGGGCCTTCGACCACGCGAACGCCCCTGGGTGCCCGGAGACCCCGCTTTCGATCAGTACCGGTAGTGGGAGAACGCCTTGTTGGCTTCCGCCATCCGGTGGGTGTCCTCGCGCTTCTTCACCGCGCTGCCCCGGCCTTCGGCGGCATCCATGAACTCCCCGGCCAGCCGGGCGGCCATGGACTTCTCGCCGCGCTTGCGGGCGGAATCGACCAGCCAGCGCATGGCCAGCGCCTGGCGGCGCGAGGGCCGCACCTCGACGGGCACCTGATAGGTGGCGCCACCGACCCGGCGAGCCTTCACCTCGACGAACGGGGCAACGGCCTCGAGGGCCTTCTCGAACACGTCCACGGGATCGCCGGCGCCACGGCTCTCGATGCGCTCGAGCGCGCCGTAGACGATGCGCTCGGCCACGGCCTTCTTGCCGCTCACCATCACGTGGTTGATGAACTTGGCGACGGTCTGATTGTGGTACTTGGGATCGGGAAGAATTTCCCGTTTCGCGACGATGCGTCGTCTTGGCATGTCTAAAGCTCCATCGCTTCAGGTTGATCCCGGAAGGGTCCCCCGCTCGAGGGTCCGGGCCTTACTGGAACAGATTTTTTGAGGATCTGTCGTTTATCGGGCGGTGACTCTCCACCTGGCCTCTAGGTCTCTCTGTAGGAGCGGCCTCCCGGCCGCGACCGCCTACGGCTGGAGACATCGCGGCCGGGAGGCCGCTCCCACAACGGGAATACCGGTCGTTACTTCGGCTTCTTGGCGCCGTACTTGGAGCGGCGCTGCCGCCGATCGGACACGCCGGACGTATCCAGGGTGCCGCGGACGGTGTGATACCGCACGCCGGGCAGGTCCTTGACCCGACCGCCGCGAATCAGCACCACCGAGTGCTCCTGCAGGTTGTGGCCCTCACCACCGATGTAGGAGGTCACCTCGTAGCCATTGGTCAGCCGCACCCGGCACACCTTGCGCAGAGCCGAGTTCGGCTTCTTCGGCGTGGTGGTGTACACCCGGGTGCACACGCCCCGCTTCTGGGGCGAGCCCTGCAGGGCCGGCACGATGTTCTTGTCGATCTTGCGCTTGCGCGGCTTGCGCACGAGCTGGCTGATTCTTGCCATGCCTGGTCTCTTGTCGTTCGATGACCGGCCGCGACGGGCGGGGCCGGAGAAAATGAGCGCGCGATTCTAATCGCGCGCCCCCGATAAAACAACGGGCAGCCCCGCCGGAAGCGGTTTCCTCCGGATGAGCCCTGGACCGTGCCCGCGGGCGGTGGGCGTCACCTCCCGCGGGCAGCCCGGTCACTCCGAGTTGGAGAGCGCCTCGGACAGCGCCTGTTCCACCTCGTCCGCGGTCGCGCCCTGCTCCTTGGCCAGGCGCGCGGCCAGGTCCTCGGCGCGACGGCGCTTGCGGTCGCTGTGGTAGGCAAGCCCGGTGCCGGCCGGAATCAACCGGCCCACCACGACGTTCTCCTTCAGGCCGCGCAGGTAGTCGCGCTTGCCGGTGACGGCCGCCTCCGTGAGCACCCGCGTGGTCTCCTGGAAGGAGGCCGCGGACACGAAGGATTCCGTGGCCAGCGAGGCCTTGGTGATGCCGAGGAGCACCCGCTCGAATGCCGCCGGCTGCTTGCCTTCGGCTTCCAGAGCGTCGTTCACCTCGAGAGCGCTCACGTATTCCACCTGCTCGCCGCGGATGAACTCGGACTCGCCCGGATCGGTGATTTCCACCTTGCGCAGCATCTGCCGGACGATGACCTCGATGTGCTTGTCGTTGATGGTCACGCCCTGCAGCCGGTACACCTCCTGGATCTCGTTGGTGATGTACTCGGCCAGATCCGGCACGCCCTTGAGGCGCAGGATGTCGTGGGGGCTGAACGGGCCGTCACTGACCACTTCGCCCTTCTCGACCTGCTCGCCTTCGAACACGCCGATGTTGCGCCACTTCGGAATTAGCGTCTCCACGGGATCACCGTCCGGCGGCGTGATGACCAGCCGGCGCTTGCCTTTGGTCTCCTTGCCGAAGCTGACGGTGCCGGTCTCCTCCGCGAGGATCGCGGGCTCCTTGGGCTTGCGGGCTTCGAACAGGTCGGCCACCCGCGGCAGGCCACCGGTGATGTCCCGGGTCTTGGAGCCTTCCTGCGGGATCCGCGCGACGACGTCGCCGACGCCGACCTTCTCGCCATCCTCCAGGTTGACGATGGCATTGTTCGGCAGGAAGTAGTGCGCCGGCAGCTCGCTGCCGGGCAGCGCCACCGCCTCGCCCTTGGCGTCCACCAGGGTCACCGCAGGACG
>JAASSM010000546.1 GCA_021767885.1 bacterium
GAACTCGTGCTCGAAGTCCTGGTGCCCGATGAATCGGCAACTGCCGGCGATGTCGGCCAGGGCCTGGTCGATCTCCGGCTTGATGGTCTCGTACTGGGTCTTCAGGTCGACGAACGGGACACGCATGGGGAACCTCTCTCGCTGCCTTGATCGCTGTGGGCTCGCTCTCGCATCCTGCGGCCCCCTCTGCCGCGTACGAGATGGGGATGATCGCTCATGGGTTCGGCCGCGTCCAGCCGGGATTGAGCGTCGCAAGCCACGATGATAACAGACTGTTAGAGATTTGTCAGCTTCGATGAAATCTCTCCCTGGTGGCCATCGCGCGATGGTATGATGAGGCGGCGGAGGAGGCCATCGCTGGACCCGGAGGAACGCCATGCCGTCCGCCTCGCCACCTCGCCGGAATGCCACGTTCTGCACCCTGCTGACCCTCGCGCTGGCCGTCGCCTCGCCGCTGATCGCCGGCGACCTGGGAACCCGCCCACCGATCAAGCCGCCGGTGCGGGCACCGCGCGCGGAGGCCTCCGCACCGGTGGTGCGCCAGGGCGGAGAGACCATCGCCACGGCCGCGATCGTCCACGGCCTGCCGGCTCTCCTGACGGGGACCACCCTGGGCTACGCCGACGACTACGACGAGGTCTGTCCATACATGGGGTCCACCTCGCCGGACGTGGTCTACGTGGTGACGCCGGAGCAGGACTCGGTGGCGACCATCGACCTGGCGGGGTCGGACTACGACACCAAGGTCTACGTCTATGCCGCCGATCTCTCGCTCGTCGCCTGCAACGACGACTACCATGACGACTACACGTCCTACCTCGCCATGGTCCCCCTGGCCGGCGGCGAGCCGAGCTACATCGTGATCGATGGCTTCGGTGGCGCGGCGGGCGATTACGTGCTGGCCATCGGGGATTTCGACGACTTCTGCGACGTGGTCTGCCCCGCCGGGGGTCAGCCCGAGGACGAACCGCCCCTGGTGAACGGGTACGTCGATGCCTACAACGCCGGCTGCGGCGGGCCCGTCGGCGGCGAGTTCACGGACGTCACCGCGGCGGTCTTCTGCGGCCGCGCGGGCTGGTATCTCTTCGAGGGCGACGTGTCCATGCGGGACACGGACTGGCTCCGCGTCACGTTGCCGGCCGCCGGCGCCCTGGAGATCACCGCCGATGCGGAGTGGCCCACGTACGTGTTCGAGCTCGGGCCCCAGGATTGCAGCATGGTGGGCGTGCTGCAGACCATCGAGGTGGGTCGCTGCCAGCCCGGAAGCATGGTGATCACGGGCGAGCCGGGTAGCCAGGTCTGGGTCTGGGTGGGGGCGCGCGAGTTCATGCCGCCGGACGGAGAGTGGCCCCAGGAGTACGACTACGTCCTGCAGCTCGAGGCTGCGGTGGCGGTCGAGGGCCGGACCTGGTCGGCGGTGCGAGAGCTCTACCGCTGACCCGCCGGCCATGGCCACGCCGCGGAGGACCGCCGGGTCTGCGCGTCACGGCCACGGCGGGCTCAACCGCCGGGCCGCCACGCCGATAACGCCGGAGAGATCTGGATCTCCGACGTTCCCGTGCGAGGTGACCCCGTGCTACGCCTGAACCCGGCTCGCCCCTGGCTCCTGCTGTTCCTGCTCGGCCTGCTCGCCACCCTGGTGGCGTGCGACATCGAGGAGGCCACCGACCCCGAGCCCGCGGCCGAGGCCACGCCCACGCCGGCCTCGGGCAGCGTGGACCTCTCGGCGCCGGTGACGCTCGGCTGGCGTCTCAACGCGGAGATCGCCTGGCACGACAGCTTCACGGTCTACTGCGATACGGCGCGGCCGCCGGCCGTCGCCGTCTACAGCGGCCGGGACACGACCTGCACCGTGGGCGATCTGCTGGACGACCGCACCTACTACTGGCAGGTCGCAGCCACCGACAGCACCGGCGAGCGTCACCTCTTCGGTCCCTGGAGCTTCGCCACGCGGCCGTTCCTCTGCCAGCTGCGGCCCGAGCCGGTGAACCTGACCACCAACCTGGAGACCGATCCCTTCCTGCGCTGGAGCGTGGAGACCGCCAGCGACACGCCGCGCTACTGGCTGGCCTACGTGGACACCGTCAATCCGCCGCAGGACCTGGTCTACGCCGGGGCCGACACGGTGTGCCGGCTGTACGACCTCGACCACGAGACGCGATACTACTGGCGGGTGACCGCGGTGGATGCCGCCGACAACACCGACACCTCCGGGCCCTGGACCTTCACCACCGGCCCACCGCTCTTCCTCGTGGACCTCGAGCCCACGCCCGCGGACAGCAGCAGCGGACTCGACCGCGTGGTGACGCTGAGCTGGAACGTGCGCAGCGAGTCCGCACCGGTGGCCAACTGGGTGGTCTTCCTGGACGACCAGCCCCAGCCCACCACCCTGGTGCATGCCGGCAGCGACAGCACCTCGGTGACGTTGACCGACCTGCGCTACGGCCGCACCTACTGGTGGGCCGTCACCGCCTTCGACGGCGAGGGCCATACCTTCACCTGCGGGCCCTGGCGACTGTCCATCCGCGAGTTCGACGTGGCGCTCGATCCCTCGCCAGCCCACGGATCCACCCAGGTGGCCCTCTCCGGACAGCTGAGCTGGTCGGTGAGCCGCGGCGCGGACATGGTCGCCAACTACCTCGTGTGTCTGGACACGGACGCCC
>JAASSM010000547.1 GCA_021767885.1 bacterium
CGTGGTGGTCTCCCTGGCCCACGACGGCCTGGTCTACGCCGGCCTGCGCAGCGGCGGCCTCGTGGTCTGGGACCCGGCCACCGCCACCACCGTGCGCACCCTCGACCGGGGCGACGGGCTGGGCGGGCACTTCATCGCCGATCTCGCGTGGTCCGGTTCCCGCCTCTGGGTGGCCACCGGCGACGGCGGCCTGACGGCCATCACCGACCCCGGTGGCCCGGGCGAATCGCTGCGCGTCTACAGCAGCGCGCTGTCGTCCCTGGACATCACCGCGGTCACCGGCGCCATGGTGGGGCAGTCCGAGCGGGTCTTCTACGGAACCGACGGCGACGGCATCGGCGTCATCCTGGGCGGCCTGCCCGGGGCCTACTACACCACGCTCGAGGGCCTGATCGACGACGTCGTGGTGGACCTCGCCCTCGCGGGCGACCTGCTGCTGGTCGCCACCCCCGATGGCGTCTCCCGCTTCGCCGAGAACACGTTCACCAGCTACCCCTACGCCGACCCCGACGCCGAGTTCATCAACGACCTCGAGGTGGGACCGGACGGGGCCATCTGGGCCGCCACCGAGGAGGGCGTCAAGCGCTGGGACGACACCGCCCGCCAGTGGGTGCGCGTGACCACCAACGGCTTCGTCAACGACCTCGCCGTGGCCGGCGACACCGTGTGGGCCCTGTCCGGCATCGCCAGCCTGCGCACCATCCGCGACGGGGAGATCACCGTCCGCGAGGTGCCGCCGGCGCAGCCCGGCCAGACGTTCGTGGTCGGCACCGTGGCCGCCGCGGACTCCGGCGCCTGGCTGGGCGGCTACTACCGGCCCAGCGACGGCCCGGCCAGCGGCAGCCTGGTGGCGTGGCCCTGGCTGGCGGCCGCCGGCGACGCCGGGGCCACCGTCCATACCCTCGCCACCTGCCTGGTGGGCGCCACCGCCGGCATGGACGGCGTGGCCATCGATGGTCAGGGGCGCGCCTGGCTCGGCGATCAGGCCGGCGACGGCCTCTCCGGCTGGGACGGCGAGGACTGGGACAACGTCGTGCAGCGCGCCACCGCGGAGAACGACTCCCTGGGCCTCTTCGACTGGTCGGGCAACATCCTGGCCATGGCCCGCGGTGGCGACGGCGTCTGGTTCGGGCAGTTCACCAATGGCGCCATCCGTTACATCCCGCCAGGGGCGGCGGGCGGCCCCGGCGACTGGCTCCTGCTCTCGCCGGAGAACTCGCCCATGCTCGGCGACGCCTTCCTGCACATCGCCGTCCACCCCGAGGGCCCGGTCTTCTTCTGCACCGACAACGTGACCTTCGGCGGCTCGCCCAACGACGACTACGGCGTGGACGTGCTGGCTGATCCGCAGCGACCTCGTGATCCGGCCTCCTGGATCCACCTGCCCCCGGGACTGCTGGGCGGCAACGTCATCCGGGCGGTCACCTTCACCAGCCGCGACGTGGTCTGGATCGCCGTGGCGGGCAGCGGCCTGATGCGGTGGGACGTCAACGGCCTCGGGGCCGGGGCCGATGCCCCGCTGACGTGGACCGACACCGGCGACGACCACTGGGCCGGCCCGGTGGCCGCGGTGGACGGCACGGACATCGACCTGGGCGCCACCCAGTCCCTGCTGCCCGGGCCGGAGGGCAGCCTGCTGGCGGGCGGCGCGGGACTGGTGCAGCTGCAGTACGAGCCCATCCTGGACCTGGCCACCCTGGTGAACGCCTGGAAGGTGAAGGACTCCGCGTTCACCGACGGCCTGCTGGGGCAGAGCGTGCTGGGCCTGGCTCGCGACCGGAACGACCATTTCTGGGCGCTGACCTCCGGCGGCCTCAACCGCTTGCGCTTCCGCGAGCAGGGCGTGACCATCGACGCCTTCACCGACCTGGCCACCTACTTCACCCTCGACTCCTCGTTCTACTCGCCGGGAGCCATCGTGGCGCTGCCCGGCGGGACCTACCGGGACCTGGCCGCCTCGGTCACGGGCGACCAGCTCGTGCTCAGCAGCGATCTCGGGGCCGCCCTGGTGACCATCCCCGCCCAGGATGGGCCGGCAATGGAGGTGGACGCGCGCGCGTACCTCTACCCCAATCCGTTCCCCGGCGAGACCGGCGCCGATCGCGTGAGCATCGGCGGCCTGCCCATCGACGCGGACCGGCCCGTCTCCATCCAGGTGCTCAACCTGGTGGGGCAGATCGTCTACCGCACCCGACGCCTGGAGGCCGGCGAGGGATTCTGGGACGGCCGCAACCGTCAGGGCGAACGGGTGGCCTCCGGCCTCTACGTGGTGCGCATCGAGCAGGGCGGCCAGACGCTGGTGCGCACCCTGGCCGTGACCTACTAGCAGGGAGGATCGGCGACCGTGACGGACCGCGACCCCAGCCCGCAGATCAGGCGCCTGCTCATCGTCGGCGCTGGCGCCGCCGGCCGCGCCCTGGCGACCGATATCCTCGCCTCGCCCGACCTGGGCATGCGGCCGGTGGCGTTCGTGGACGACGCTCCCGGCCTGCAGGGCGCATCGGTGGACGGCCTGCCGGTCCTCGGCACCACGGCCGGGCTCGTGGAGGCCGCCCGGGCGGCCCGGGCCGACGAGATCCTCATCGCCATCCCGTCGGCCCGCGGTTCGCTGATCCGCCGCCTGGTGCTGCTCTGCAAGGGAGCCGGCCTGCCCTTCC
>JAASSM010000548.1 GCA_021767885.1 bacterium
CCTTGCGGCCCTTGCCGCGCACGCGCACCGTGGCCTCGCGCGGATCGACGTCCATCAGGTCCAGGCCGCAGAGCTCGCTGACGCGCAGCCCGCACCCGTAGAGCACCTCGAGGATGGCGCGGTCGCGGAGCGGTCGCGGCTCGGTGCCGGTCACCGCGGCGAGCAGGCGCTGCACCTGGCCGGTGGTGAGGGTGTCGGGCAGGGGCCGGCCGGTCCGCGGACCGCGGAGCGTCACCGCGGGATCGGTGGTGCACAGGCCCTCGGCCGCCAGGAAGCGGCCGAAGGCCCGCAGGGTGCTGGTCAGCCGGGCCCGCGATCGCGGGGCGAGCCGGGCGGCGTCCTCCACGAGGAAGGCCCGCAGGTGGTCGGCGCTCAGCAGGGCGGGATCGGCGTGCCCCGCGGCCTCGGCCCAGCGCCGCAGGCGGGCCAGGTCCCGTTGATAGGCCTCCAGGGTGGCCGTGGCCAGACCGCGCTCGGCGGCCAGGTGACCGAGGAAGCCGTCGCAGGCCACGTCCCAGGGCGCCGCGCGGTCAGGCATGGCGGCCCCGCTTGCGGCGCTCCTCGAAGAAGCTGAGGATGGTGGCCACGTCGTGCCGGTGCAGACCGCGGACCTGGGCGAGTTCCTCGGCGCTGGCCGCGGCCACGGCCCTGGCCGAGCCGAAGTGATGCAGCAGGGACAGCTTCTTGACCCGGCCGATGCCCGGGATCAGGTCCAGCTCGCTGGCGGTGGTCCGCTGGTCGCGCAGCAGGCGGTGGTAGGTGATGGCGAAGCGGTGCGCCTCGTCGCGCACCCGCTGCAGCAGCTTGAGCGCCGCGCTGCGCCGCGACAGTCGCAGCTCGCCGTCCTCGCGGACGATGGTCTCCTCCCGCTTGGCCAGGCCGATGAGGTCGGTGTCCGCGAAGCCGTGGCGCGCCAGCACGGCCCGCGCGCGGCCCAGTTGCCCGATGCCGCCGTCCACCACCACCAGGTCGGCCGGGCGCAGGCCGTCCTCGGCGAGCTTGCCGTAGTACCGGTCGAGCACCTCCTCCATGCTGGCGAAGTCGTCCACGCCGGTGACGGTGCGGATCCGGAAGCGCCGGTAGCGCGATTTCAGCGGCTCACCCCCGCGGAAGAACACCAGCGAGGCCACGGTCTCCTTGCCCTGGAAGTTGGAGATGTCGAAGCACTCGATGCTCTCGGGCACCTTGTGCAGGCCCAGGGCCTCCTGCAGCTGGACGTCCCCGGGGTCGATGCGTCGGCGATCACCGGTGCGGCCGGCGCCGCCCTGGCCCCGGCTGGTCCCCTCGCGGACCTGGTCGAGGGCGCGCTCCCCCAGCTTGAAGGCCGCGTTCTTCTGCGCCAGCTCCACGGCCTCGCGCTTGCGGCCGCGCTGCGGGACGTGGATCTTCACCGGCCCGCCGCGCAACCGGGCGAACCACTCGCGCCAGGTGTCGAGGTCGTCGAGGTCGTGGCTCAGCAGGATCTGCGGGGCGATGTCGCCGGCGCGCGGGAAGTACTCCCGCAGCAGCTGGGCGAAGAAGGCCTCGGCCGGCAGCTCCCAGCGGTCCTTCAGCAGGAAGTGGTGCGTGGTCAGGATGCGCCCGCCGCGGATGCGCAGGACCACGCCGCAGGCCTCGCGGCCGTCGCGCACCAGTCCGCAGACGTCCACCTCGCTGTCCAGGCCGGAGAGGCTGCGGCCGCCGGCGGTGGTGGTCTCCAGCTTCGCGATGCGGTCGCGCAGGCGGGCGGCCTCCTCGAAACGCAGGGCGGCGGCCAGCTCCTGCATCTGCTCCTCCAGCTCGGCGATCACCGTGCGATCACGGCCCTCGAGGAAGGCCACGAGCTGGCGGACCTGGTCGCGATACCGCTCGCGGGATACCAGGTTCACGCACGGGGCGGTGCAGCGGCCGATCTGGTGGTCCAGGCAGGGCCGGTCCAGGTTCTGCTCCGGCAGATCCAGGCTGCAGGTGCGCACCTGGAAGAAGCCCGCGGCGAACTTGAGGGTCTCGCGCATGGCCCGGACCTCGGTGTAGGGGCCGAAGTAACGGGCGCCATCGCGGCCGATGCGCCGGACCACCGTGATGCGGGGGTACGGCTCCTCCAGGCTGATCCGCAGGTAGGGGTAGGCCTTGTCGTCCTTGAGCCGGACGTTGTACCGCGGCCGGTACTCCTTGATCAGCTGGCTCTCCAGGACCAGGGCATCGGTCTCGCTGTCGGTGACGATGTAATCGAAATCGGTGATGTTGCGGACCAGCGCGCGGGTCTTGGGGTCGCGGTCCTGGGGATCCTGGAAGTAGGACCGCACCCGCGAGGCGAGGCGGCGGGCCTTGCCCACGTAGATCACGCGGCCCTGCTGGTCCTTGTGCAGGTAGACCCCGGGTGCAGGAGGCAGCAGGCGCAGCTTCTCGGCCAGGGCCTCCGGGCCGTCGGGGCCGGGTGCCACCGGGCCGCGGCCCGGGGAGTCGTCGTCCGATCGCCTTGACATCAATCCCCCGGCGGTTTAGTTTCTCCGGTCCTGAGCAAATTCCTGGAGGTCAAGGTCTTGCCCCATCACAAGAGTTGCAAGAAGCGGCTGATCACCAACGCCAAGCGGCGCGAGCGCAACCGCGTCAACAAGGCGTCCATGCGCACGGCGCTCAAGAAGTTCCGTTCGCTGCCCGACGGCAGCGAGGA
>JAASSM010000549.1 GCA_021767885.1 bacterium
CACCGACGCCAGCGGCCAGGCCACGCTGAATCTCACCAGCGCCCCGCCGTCCCAGACCGTGCTGACGCTCACCGTCACGGCACGGAACCGGGTGACGTTCCAGGGCGTGGTGGTGGTGGGCAGCCGGATCGCCTACGTGGACCGCTCGCACGAGACCCAGATGCAGTACGTGGGACAACCCCGGAATGCCGTGACGCTGGACATCGATGCCGATGGGACCAAGGATCTGCTGATGAGCATGTCGAGTGGCAATGCCGGTGTCCTGGGATGGAGGGCCTGGACCAGCTTCTCACCATACGGTACACCGAGATTCACCCGAATCGACTCAACCTTCTCGCCCGCCGACTACCCTGCCCTCGGCTCCGACGGCCTGATCGCCGGCGACTTCGACAACGACGGCCGCGAGGACTTCTTCGCCGCGCACCAGACCAGCGGCGGCCGGCTCTACCGCAACATCGGCGGCACTCACTTCGAGGACTGGACCGCGGCGGCCGGCCTGACCGCCCCGGCCGTGGCCAGCGCCATGGCCCAGGCCCATGCGGCGGCCTGGGCCGACATGGACGGCGATGGCGACCTGGATCTCACCCTGGTCTCGGGATCGGCGGTGAACGGCACAAGCCAGGTCCATCTCCTGTTCAACGAGGCAGGCGTCTTCCAGCCATTCCTCTCCTCAGCCAGCACCCAGGCGGGCAATTCGCCGGTGTGGGCGGACTTCGACGCCGACGGCGATCTCGACCTGATGGTGCTGAAGTCCTGCGCCACGCAGGATGGCCCACCGCCTGCTGTCCCCAATCTCTACTTCGTCAATCACGGCAACCTGGTCTTCAGCGAGGAAGGCGCCACGAGGATCGGCGCGGTGACCGGTACGGCCCCGCATGCGGTCGCCGGCGCGCTGGACTTCGACCTGGACGGCGACCTCGACGTGGGGTTCGTCGCCAGCGGCCTGGTCGGATGGCTGGAGAACAACGGCCAGGGACACTTCATCGCCCACACCGAGCCCGCTGCGGTGACCCGGCCCACCGACCTCGCGGTCCTGGACCACGACCTCGATGGCTTCGCGGACCTCCTGGCGGGAAACGGCGATCCGTGGACGCCGGGCAGCCCCACCACGATGCACCTGTACGCCAACCGGGGCGGCGTCCTGGAGGATCAAGCGGCCGCGGCCGGCCTGATCGGCACGGCGAGCTTCGCCGGCTTCGCTGCGGCCGACTACAACGCCGATGGCTTCACCGATCTCTACCTCACGCGCCAGGACAGCGAGGCGTTCTTCTACAAGGCGCGGATGGTGGGCGCCCTCACGCAGAACCGCTGGCTGGGCGTGCGCCTGCGCTCTCCGCACGGCGCGAACAACACCACCGGCCTGGGCGCCACCGTGACGGTGACCGTGGGCAGCGATGCGTGGACCCAGGTGGTCGACGGCGGCGGCACCGGCCTGTCCAGCCAGCGCGACCGCGACCTGGTGTTCGGCCTGGGGTCCGCCAGCGGGACGGCCACCATCACCGTCCGCTGGCCCTCGGGCCGCACCCAGACGGTCAGCGGCGTGAGCCTGGACCAGCGCGTCACCGTCACCGACGACTCCCCGGTGGTCGACGAGCCGTCGGTGCAGTTCAGCCGGGTCTTCCACCTGGACACCGGCCTGACCGACTGGGTCTTCACCTGGTACGTGCACAACGAGAGCCCGGCCTCCAGGGATCAGGTCCGCCTGTACACCTGGAACGTGCCCTCGCGGTGCCTGCCGCCTCACACGATCCTCGACGAGCAGACGCCCGATGTGACCGTGGCCGTTCCCACCTTGCAGGACGATGGCACGTGGAAGCACGTCCTGGTCCTCGAGGACGTGGCCTGCGAGGCGCGCTGCAATATCCCCTATGACGTGCAGAGCGGCGTGAGCGATTACACGTCGGTCAGCGAGGCGCGTGTCCTGAAGATCAGCCACTGCGTCTCGGCGCAGTAACGGTGGAAAGGAGAACCATCATGAAGACCCTGTTTGCAGCGATGATGACGGTCGGCCTTCTGCTTTCCACCGGGGCGGTGGCGGGCGCCGTGGCGGTCGATGGCGTGTTCGGCCTGGCGCCGGTGCCCGAGGGGGCGGCGCTGGCGGTGTGGGTGCCGCTGGAGAGCGAGGAGGCGGTGCAGGGGATCCGCTGGTACCACAACGATGGCTCGGTGTCCCTGCCCGAGCTGCTGGCGGTGGCCGGATCGGCCGACGCGCCGGCTACTCTGGCGGACGCCGTGCCCGTGGCTCGCGATCTGACCGGTCCCACGCTGGGCTGGTCGGAGATCACGCTGGAGCCGGCGATCGCGTCGGCCACGCCGGGACTGTTCCTGGTGTTCCGGCTGCCCGAGGATGCGGAGTTCACCGGCGAGGGTACGGGCGCTGGCCTGGGCTACCAGGCAGCCGCCGGCCCGGTGCGCTGCTGGGTGGCCACCGGGGACGGCGCCTGGGATGCCCTGGGCGCGGCGTACCAGATGGCGGTCGAGCCGATCCTCGGCGGCGACAAGAGCGCCGGGGTGATGGTGCTGGGCGGCTCCTCGCCGCAGGTGCGCTCGGCAGGCGAGCCGGCCGAGACGCCGGTGGCCGTGGTGCCGAGCCTGCGGGCAGCTCCAAACCCGTTCAACCCGCAGACGGAGATCCGGTTCGC
>JAASSM010000018.1 GCA_021767885.1 bacterium
CAGCGGGGCGATGCCCCCGCGGAGACCGCCCCCCTCGATCCCGCCCTGGTGATCCGGCGCGACGTGATGCGCAGCATCTTCGGCGAGGTGCTCGTCACCAATCACGGCCGCATCTCGCTGGTCGAGACGCTGAGGACCCTGTCCGGACACCTCGCCCGCTGCGGCACCAGCCTGGTCCGGGTGGCGGATGCTCGCGAGCGCGCCCGGCGGGCCAGCGAGGACTTCCTGGAGTTCGACCGTGACGCCCTGGACGAGATCCTCATCAAGGCCGCCGCGGTGCACTTCGAACCCGACCGCGTGGCCGCGCTGCGCGGCGGCCTCGAGCGGATCGAGGGCACCCTCCGCGAGCTCCTGGCCACGGACCTCGATCCGGCGGCCGTGGATCGCCTCCAGCCGCGACTCGCGCGCGAGGTGGCCACGCTCGAGCAGGAGTTCCTCGCGTTCTACCGCGAGCTCGAGCGTCACTTCACCTGCGACTTCCAGGGCATCCTCGCCCGGGTCCTCGACCGCTACACCGACCTCGCCCGCCGCCAGCACATCACCATCCTCACCGAGCCGGATGCCGCGCGTCGCGAGCCCGTCCTGGTGGAGGCCGCCGCCCTGCGCCTGACCCTGGACAACCTGGTGGGCAACGCGGTCCGGGCCCTCGCCGACCGCCCCGAGCGCGTCCTGCGCATCGCCTGGCGAGGCGACCGCGGCCAGCTCGTGGTGCGCATCACCGACACCGGCTGCGGCATCGCCCCCGATCGCGTGGACGACCTCTTCTCCGGCCGCGCCAGCACCCGCCCCGGCGGCGGCGTGGGCCTGGCGCGCAGCCGCCGCCTGCTCGGACACACCGGGGCCGTGCTCGAGCTCGAGCGCTCGGTCCCGGACCACGGCAGCACCTTCCGCCTGCGGCTGCCGCGGCCGGTGGCCACCGCCGACCACGAATCCCGGAAGGACGCCAGCGCATGATCCGCCTCGAGGACACCCGCGTCCTGCTCGTGGACGACGACGTCCACTTCACCGCGGCCCTGGCCAGCCTCGTGGACGGCCTCTGCCAGCTGGACGTGGTCCACACCATCGCGGCCGCGCGTGAGCGACTGGCCACCACTCCGCCCGACCTCATCCTCCTGGACATCGAGTTCGAGGGTGGTCGTCCCGAGGGTTTCGACCTGCTGGAGCAGCTCCAGGGCGATCCCCTCGCCCCGCCGGTGCTCATGCTCACCGGCGCCGATGCCGCCGCGCCGGCGGTGCGCGCCATCCAGCTCGGCGCCTTCCATTACCTGACCAAGATGCCCGCCTTCAACGACCTGGTGAACCTCATGCTCCGCGCCCTGGAGCACCATCAGGTCCGCCGCCGCCTGGCCGCCCGCGACGCGGCCACCGACGGCGACGATCCCGAGCACACGGTGTTCGTGGGCGAGTCGCGCGTCAGCCAGGAGCTGATGGCCACCATCCGCGAGCTGGCTGCCGCCGACTGTCGCGTCCTGATCACCGGCGAGACCGGCACGGGCAAGGGCGTCGTCGCCCGCCTGCTGCACGAGCACGGCCCCCGCGCCGAGGAGGTCTTCCTGCCGGTGCCGCTGGCCTCCCTGGCCCGCGATCTCATCGCCTCGGAACTGTTCGGTCACGTGCGCGGCGCCTTCGCCAACGCCGTCAGCGACCGCAGCGGCAAGTTCGACCTCGTCCGCCGCGGCACCATCTTCCTGGACGACATCACCGACGTGGACGGCGGGATCCAGTCCTCGCTGCTGCAGGTGATCGAGGAGGGCCGCTTCCACCGCGTGGGCGCCGACCAGATGGTCGCCACCGAGGCGCGCGTCCTGGCCGCCACCAACAAGGACATCGAGGAGGAGGTGCGCTGCGGCCGCTTCAAGGCCGACCTCTTCCACCGCCTGCGAACCTTCTGGCTGCACCTGCCGCCGCTACGCGACCGCCGGGACGACATCCTCCCGCTGGCCCGCCACTACCTCGCCCACTTCGGGCGCCAGCGCAACAAGGACGTGCGCGGCTTCACGCCCTCGGCCGAATGCCTGCTCCTGGATCATCCCTGGCCGGGAAACGTGCGGGAACTGCTCCAGGCCATCGACCGCGCGGTGGTCTTCGCCCGCGGTCCCATGGTCCATCCCGGTCTGCTGGCCGTGGCCTCCGGCCCCGCCATGGGCGCCGAGCCCGAGCCCCTGGACGCGGCGTTCGACCGGGCGCGGGTGAGCTTCTGGCGCCAGTACTACGCGCCGCTGCTCGAACGCACCGGCGGCAGCGTGGAGCAGGTCGCGCGGCTCGCCGGCAAGCCCAGGCAGACGGTCTATCGCCACCTCGAGCAGGCCGGCCTGGACTGGCGGGAGTTCGGACGGGATGCGCCCCGGAACCGGGGCGAGGCCTGAACCCCGGCTGCGGCCCCGGGGAGGGACCCGCCGACGTTCTCCAGGTCACGGCTCATTGCTCGCGGTGCTGGCCAGCCGAGACGTAAGGCAGGAATCGTTCCTCGATGAAGTGGCGCCACGTCGCCTCCACGACCTGCTCCCAGCCGGGATGCACCTCGCCGGCCGCCCGGACGGTCACCTCGAGCTGGCAGCCGGCCGGTGTCGGCTCCAGGGTGTACGTGGTCACCATGTGCACCGCATGACCCGCCAGCCCCAGTGGCCCCTCCATGCGCAGCAGCTTGCCGCGCTGCGCCTGGGTGACCACGGCATGGATCACCCCGTCTCCGCTCTCATCGAAGATCTCACGGAAGTGGCCGCCCGGTCGCGGCTCGATTTCCAGGTGCAGGGGGTCACCGCTCATGCTGTGGTCCCACCAGCCGGAGATGTCACCCGTCAGGGCGTCGTACATCTCCGCGGGTGGTCCCGGCAGATCCACGCGGAAGTCGAAGGCGAACGACCCGGTCGGCGGGGCGGCCTCGTGGTCCTGGGCGCTGGCAGGCATCGTGAACGCGAGGCTCGCTGCGACGGCCAGCGTGGCGAGAGCGCCAGTGCGCGACTGCAGAGGGGGCATGGACGACCGCTTCCGCCTGGGCGGCCTAGCCGAACCGCCCGGTGATGTAGTCCTCGGTCTCCTTGAGATGCGGATTGGTGAAGATCTCCGCCGTGGGACCGAACTCGATGAGACGACCGAGGTACATGAACGCCGTGTAATCGCTCACCCGCGAGGCCTGCTGCATGTTGTGGGTCACGATGAGAATGGAGTACTCGCCCCGCAGCTCGGTGATCAGCTCCTCGATCTTGCTGGTGGCGATGGGATCGAGGGCGGAGCAGGGCTCGTCCATCAGGAGCACCTCGGGCTCGGCGGCGATGGCCCGTGCGATGCAAAGCCGCTGCTGCTGGCCGCCGGACATGCCCAGGGCGCTCTCGCCGAGGCGGTCCTGGACCTCGTCCCAGAGAGCGGCGCCCCGGAGCGTGCGCTCGCAGACCTCCTTCAGCACGTTGCGGTTGCGCTCGCCATCGATGCGCAGCGGGTAGACCACGTTCTCGAAGACGCTCATGGGAAACGGATTGCTCTTCTGGAACACCATGCCCATGCGCCGTCGCAGCTCGATCACGTCCACGGCCGGGCCGTAGATGGAGTCGCCGTTGAGCAGCATGTCGCCCTCGATGCGCACGGAGTCGATGAGGTCGTTCAGCCGGTTCACCGAGCGCAGGAGCGTGGACTTGCCGCAGCCCGAGGGCCCGATCAAGGCCGTCACCTTGCCGCGCGGGATGCTCATGGTGACGTCGTGGAGGGCCTGCTTCGCGCCGTACCACAGGTTGAAGTCCCGGATCTCCAGGACCGACTCCTCGGCCAGGACCTCGTCATGGATGTCGCTCTGGACCTCGGCTCCGGCGGCGATGGCGGCCAGTCGGCTCTCGGTTCCCACGTCCGCGTCCTTTCCGGCGATGGTGTGGTCTCTCATCTGCGCAGCGGACTTCTGCGTCTGCATGTTCCTCTCCTCGCTCATGCCACCTCTCACGGTCGCGCCGTCAGAACTGGTTCGCCACGAATTTCCGGCGGAGCCGCGTCCGCAGCCAGATCGCCGCCAGGTTCAGGGCGGTGATGATCAGGATCAAGAGCAGCGTGGTGGTGAACACCATGGGCTTGGCGGCCTCGGAGTTCTGGCTCTGGAAGCCGAGGTCGTAGATGTGGAAGCCGAGGTGCATGAAGCTGCGTTCGGGATGGATGTAGGGCGGGATGCCGTCGATGGGCAGCTCGGGGGCGAGCTTCACCGCCCCGACGAGCATCAGCGGCGCCACCTCGCCGGCGCCACGGGCCATGGCCAGGATGGTCCCGGTCATGATGCCCGGCAGGGCGCGCGGCAGCACGATCCGCTGGATGGTCTGCCACTTGGTGGCGCCGCAGGCGTAACTGCCCTCCCGCATGGAGCCGGGGACGGCCGCCAGCGCTTCCTCCGTGGCCACGATCACCACCGGCAGCGTCAGCAGCGCCAGGGTGAGCGACGCCCACATCAGGCCGCCCGTGCCGTAGGTGGGATTGGGCAGCTTGGCGGCGAAGAAGGCCTGGTCGATGGCGCCGCCGATGATGTAGCTGAAGAAGCCCAGGCCGAAGACGCCGAACACGATGCTCGGCACGCCGGCCAGGTTGTTGATGGAGATGCGCACGGCCGAGACCATGGGACCGGCCTTGGCGTACTCGCGCAGATAGAGGGCGGCCAGCACGCCGAACGGCACCACCAGCAGCGACATGATGAGCGTCATCACCACCGTGCCGAAGATGGCCGGATAGACACCGCCCTCGCTGTTGGCCTCGCGCGGCTCGGCGGTGAGGAACTCGTGCCAGCGGGAGACGTAGATGGCCAGCTTGTCGCCGAGATCGAGCTGGTTCGCCGGATAGGCCCGGACGATGTCCCCCAGGGCCAGTTCCGTCTCGCGCCCGGCGGCGGTGCGCAAGCGCAACACGTGGCGCTGGTTCTCCTGGCGGAGCGCCTCGATGCGCTCGGTGATCTCCGCGAACTCGATGCGGGTCTGGTCCTGGATCTGCCCGGCGGCGGTCCGGGCGGCGAGGTGCTCCGGCGAGCCGGCGCCATGATCGAGCTCCGCCTGCCGCACCTCCAGGCGCGCCTCTTCCAGGCGGTGGTTGATGCGCGCGATCTCCTCGTTCTCGAGCTGACGCTGCTGATGGAACCGGTCCCGGACCGCCCCGTGCTCGGCGCGGAACGCGGACCAGGCCGCCGCGGCTCCCTCGGCCACGGTCTCGCCATCGACGAGGTAGGCCACGGGCTCGCCGTAGAACCGGCCCCAGGTCAGACGCTCGATCACCACCGCCCAGGACGGCAGCGTGCGGCCACCGGCGGCCACCTCGTAGTCGCTGATCCAGTTGAAATGCTCGCCGGAGAGCTCGAAGTTGCCCGTCCGCAGCAGCTGACGCCGGAGCTCGCCCTCGCCAGCGGCGAGTTCCGCCGCCGCCGCGGCCGCGGCCTCCTCGTCCAGGGACCGCAGGAGGCCAGGCTCGGGGGTGAAGCGGTTCTCCCGCGTCACCTCGCCCCAGTAGGTGGCGCCGTCCAGGGTGGTGAGCGAGAGCACGGGCTGGGGCCAGAAGGTGCTGAAGCCCTGGTAGAACACCAGGCCGAGCAGCCCGACGATCATCACGCAGCAGAGCACGAGTCCCCCGCCGGTCAGCCACAGCAGGGGTTCGCCCTGGGCGAGCAGGGACGTGGCCACGCGGGACTGGCGGCTGCGCCGCGACGTCTGGGCCGGCGACGGCCCGGGCACCCGCGCGGCGGCGGCTCCGGCCGGTGGCTCCGGCTTGAGGGCATCGGTCTTCACGTCACAGCTCCAGCGACTTCTTGCGGAACCGGATCCGGACCGCCTCGGCCGCAGTGTTCAGGATGAACGTCATGACGAACAGCGTCAGCGCGGCCAGGAACAGGGTGCGGTAGTGCGTGCTGTTCTGCACGGCCTCGGGCAGCTCCACGGCGATGTTGGCCGACAGGGTGCGGAAGCCGTTGAAGATGTTCCACTCCATGACCGGGGTATTGCCGGCGGCCATGAGCACGATCATGGTCTCCCCCACCGCACGGCCGAGGCCGATCATCATGGCAGAGAACAGGCCGCTGATCGCCGGGGGGATGATCACGTAGATGGCCGTCTGCCAGGGCGTCGCGCCGGCGCCCAGGGACGCGGCCCGCAGGTGGCCGGGCACCGCGGAGAGGGCGTCCTCGCTGATGGTGTAGATGATGGGGATGATGGCGAAGCCCATCACCACGCCCACCACCAGCGCGTTGCGCTGGACGTAGGTGTCGACGTAGCTGCCGCGCGGGTCCAGGCCGGCTGCGGCCAGCAGCCAGGAGACCGTCCAGGCCACCACGAGCACCACCGCGCTGCTGACCAGGAACCGCGCCAGGTCCAGGAGTGCGAACCGGGTCCGCGTGACCCCGGGCCCCACCCGCCGCAACCAGCCGTCCACCACCTGGGCATTGAAGAGGAACACCGCGCCGGCGCTCAGCGGTAGCAGCAGGAACATCCAGCCCCCCGTGCCCGTCCCCACCTGGCCATCGAGCCAGGCCACGATGTCGCCGCTGAACAGGGTGGTCTCCACCCCGCCTCCCAGGAGGGAGGCCAGCAGCAGCCCCATGGGCAGCCCCAGGAACATGAGCGGGAACTTGATGGCACCCCGGCGCAGGGCGAACTCCTTGGGCAGCAGCTGCCAGAGGTAGGCCCCCAGCAGGAAGCAGAACGGCACGGTGACGAACGCCGTGAGGGTCTGCGGCACCACGCCCTCGAGGAACGGGGCGAAGACCAGCGCCGCCAGGAAGCCCAGGACCACCGACGGCAGGCTGGCCATGAGCTCGATCACCGGCTTGACGCGGGCCCGGGTGCGTGGATGCAGGAACTCCGAGGTGTACACGGCCGCGAACCAGGCCAGCGGCAGGCCGAAGAGCAGCGAATAGAGCGTGGCCTTGAGCGTGCCGAAGATCAGGGGCATCAGGCTGTACTTGGGCTCGAAGGCATCCGACGCGCCCGACGACTGCCAGACCCAGGCAGGCTCGTCGTAGCCCTCGTACCAGACCCGCTGCATGAGCGACCGCCAGTTGGTCTCCGGATGCGGGGCCTCGATGCGCCAGACCCGCCCCTCGCCGCCCGCCAGGCTCAGCATGATGTCGTCCCGGGGGCCGAGGGCGAGGAAATCCACCGGCTCGCCGTCGGCCGTCGCCTCGATCTCGGTGAGCAGCTGGTCGCTGGAGATGTGGTAGAGGCCCACGGTGCCGTCGGCGAAGGCCGCGGCCACCATGCGGGTGCGCGCCGAGGGCGCCAGGTCCGTGGTCACCGCCGGATGCGGCGGCAACGCGTGCGCCAGCACGAGGGAGGTGCCGTCCACGTGGTCGGCATCGGGATCCTTGACCCGGAACCAGACCCGGATGCGGCCGAGGTCGTCCCCGGTGATCAGGGAGGCCTTGCCCAGCTGGAAGGCCACGGTGGTCAGCCGGTGACCGTCCTCGGGCACCAGGTCGGTCTCGCCGGTCACCTGCATGGCGTCCGGCTGCACGGAATGGATCCGGACCAGGCGCCCGTCGGTCCAGGCGAGCATCACGTTGTCGCCCAGGCCCGTCAGCAGCAGGTGGGCCGGCGCCACGCCGGACTCCGGCAGGATGCCCTCGGCCCGCAGATCCAGCGCGCCGCCGGTGGCCGTGACGGTGACCTCGCCGGTGAGCAGGTTGCGGCGGCTGCGCAGCTCGTTGACGTGGAGGGTGCCCGAGGCATCCAGCGCCGCGAAGCGGGGGCCCGTGTTGGTGTCGCTCTGGTCCACCAGGACGATGGGACGCGGGCTCAGCTGCTGGGCCGGGCCGAGGTCGAGACGGAGCTCCTGGTAGCGGAACTGCATCTCCGGCGTGCGCTCGACGATGCCCTGCCGCAGGGGAGCCGCCTCGCCCACGGGCAGCTCGTGCAACGCGGGCGGGATCTCGGCGACGGGCAGGAAATCCGTGGTGAACGCGATCTGGCCCACGCGCACGGTGCCGTCGCTGTACCCGAAGGCGCAGTTGTCGGTGTCGATGCCGAAGGACCAGCAGGTCATCAGCGCGGCGTCGGGCACCTCCAGGCGCCGGATCACCGCACCGTCGCTGAGCCGTCGGACGAAGACCGAGCCGTCCCGGTGCAGCATCCAGGCCATGGTGCTGTACTCGTTGACCCCGACGTGCACCACCGGCGCGGGCGTGCTGCCGGCGGCGAGGTCGTGCTCGGCCTCGAGATCCGACGGCAGGAAGAGGGGGATCACCACGTAGACCAGGAACAGGCCCACCAGGGAGACGGCGACGATGCTGCCGATGCCGCCGAGCGAGATCACCCAGCGGGCGATACGGTCCTTGATGAGCACCGAGCGCCGCGCCGTCCGGGCCCGGGAGCGGCCGGAGAACGCGGCGTCCGTTTGCGGCTTCCTGGTCATCGATCGCCTTTCGGGGCCGGACCCACGACCGCGGGGCCGGGCCTCGGCGGCCGACCCCGCGTCGCGGATGCATGCCGGAAGCGAGCTAGATGGCGGGCGTGATGCCCACCTTCTTCAGCTCCTCTGCCGCGATGGCGGCGGTGACCGGGTAGTAGCCGTCCTTGATCACGTTCTGCTGGCCGGCGTGCGAGAAGATGTACTTGATGAACTCGCGGCGCAGCGGATCGAGGTCGCTGTTGGGCTTGTAGTTGACGGTCAGGTAGAGGAACCGGGCCAGCGGGTACTCGCCGGTATAGGCGTTGTCCGCCACCGCGGCGACGAACTGCGGGTTCGCACCGGTGTCCACGCTCAGGGGCACCGCGCGCACGTCGGCGGTCTTGTAGCCGATGCCGCTGTAGCCGATGGCGTACTTGTCGCTCGCCACCGCCTGGATCACGGCGGAGCTGCCAGCCTGCTCCTTGACGGCGTTCTTGTAGTCGCCCTCGAAGAGCGCGTGCTTCTTGAAGTAGCCGTAGGTTCCGCTGGCGCTGTTGCGGCCGTAGAGGCTGATGGGCTTGTTGGCCCACTCCCCGGTCAGGCCGAGATCGCCCCAGGTGGTGATGTCCTTGGCCAGGCCGCCCTTGCGGGTCTTGGAGAACATGGCATCCAGCTGCTGCAGGGTCAGACCGGCGATGGGGTTGTCCTTGTGGACGAACACGGCCAGCATGTCGATGCTCGTGCGCAGGTGCGTGGGCTCGTAGCCGAACCTCTCGACGAACTGGTCCACTTCCTTGGACTTCATGGCGCGGCTCATGGGCCCGAAGTTGCTGGTGCCGTTGATCAGGGCCGGCGGCGCGGTGCTCGAGCCCTTGCCCTCGATCTCCACCTGCACGCTCGGGTACATGCCGCGGAAATCCTCCGACCACAGGGCCATGAGGTTGTTCATGGTGTCCGAACCGATGCTCTTGATGGAGCCGGAGACGCCCTTGGTCCTGTTGTAGTGCGGCAGATCGGGGTCGACGGTGACGGCAGCCAGCGCGATGCCGGCGACCAGCGCCACGGCGGCCACGGCGGCCAGGAACCCACCCGTCAGCTTGCTCTGGGACATGACACGCTTCCTTCGGAATCTGGTGACAGTTGCCTCGTGTCACCCACGCCGGGCGACGGCGAAAGGGTAGGCGCGCCGTGTATTGACGATGTTATCTCGATGTAAAAACTTCGTTAATGTGTAAGCCTGACGTTAAGGCCACGTAAAGGCGCCCGCCTCAGCGCACGGGCAGCGCCTCGCGGAGGGCGGGATCGGCGAGGCGCGCCACGGGATAGACGCGCGCCCGGTCGTCGTAATAGGGCGTCCGCTGGTAGAACCAGTGACGGATGGCCCAGGGGTCGGCGGCGAACTCCGGGTCGGCGTGCTTGCGGGCCTCGAGCTCCGCCAGCAGCTGCGGTCGCTCGCGCACCATCTCGGCCATGATCCGCTCGATCACGTAGCTCTCCACGTATTCCACGCGCGTCATCACGGCGTCGAAGAATCCCCAGCGCACCAGCGCATCCGGCCCGGCCGGCTCGAGGGCATGGGCGATCAGGCGCGCGGCGGGCTGATCGGTGGGCACCACCACGGTCCCCGCCGGGAACTCGCGGGTCTCGCGCAACGGCTCGGCCCGGTAGCTCAGCAGGTGTCGCCCCTCGTAGGGTTCCTCGCGCCACTGCGGGTCCTCCAGGCGCCAGGTGTCCACGGTGATCTCCGTGGGGCGCTGCAGGTGCTCCAGGCGGACGCCGTGCAGCGCGAGCCGGTCGATCACCTCTCGCCACTGCGGCGGGATCAGGAAGGCGGCCGGCAGGGTGGCCGCCTCACGGACCCGCGGGGTGTCGAAGTAGGGGACCCGGAACGTGTCGGGCTGGTCGGCATGGTAGACGAAGTAGCGGCCGCCGCTCAGGGGGCTGGTCCGTTCCTCGTAGCGGACCCCGAGGAAGTCCACCATCACGCTGTCCGGCCCGTCGGCGAAGGCCAGCGGCACGGGCGTGCCCGCGGCCGCCAGCCCGGCGGAACGGCGATCCGCGGCCGCGGTGAGGTCTCGCAGCCGCGCCGGCTCCGCCGCCAGGAGATCGAGGGTGTGGTCGAGGATGGCCCGGGTGGCGGCCACCCGCACGGGGTAGGGCTTGAGCATGTGGGCCTCGACGAGCAGGCCGGGACGGTTGCGCACCGCGGCGTAGCCCTGGCTGTAGCGCGGGCCGGCCACCCAGTCGCGCAGCCCGCTGCGGGGATCGTGCCAGCGCCGGAAGCTGACGTACGGCGCCAGCGGGTAGGCGTCCGCCGCCATGGCCTGCACGAGCCGGTCCCGGTAACCGGTCAGCCAGTCGGTCAGGTCGGGATCCAGGTTCCCGTGGAGCTCGAGGCCGTAGGTGACGGGGTACTGGTAGTCGGCACCGTCGGTGGAGTGGATGTCCACCAGGAAATGGGGCTGCCAGGCCGCCCAGAGCATGAGCCAGTCGCGCATCTCCGGCGCGTCGGCCTTCAGGAAATCGCGGTTGAGGTTGAGGTTCTGGGCGGTGACCCGCCAGCCCATCTCCCGCGGACCGTCCTGGTTGATCCGGTTGTGGGGCCCGAAGCGCTCGTGGCCGTCCACGTTGAAGATGGGGATGAACAGGACGGTCACGCCCTCGGGGCCGCCCTCGCGGGCGAGGTCGCGGATCCAGGTCATGCCCGCGTCCTTGCCGCAGCTCTCGCCGGCGTGGATGCAGGCCTGCACCAGCAGGACCAGGCGACCGGCCCCGTGGCAGGCGGCCGGCTGG
>JAASSM010000550.1 GCA_021767885.1 bacterium
CACACGAGCGGTCTGGATGATGGTGATCAGGGCGAAGATGGCGAGGCCGGCGGCGATGATGGTTCCGATCATGTCAGGCTCCCTGGTGGTCGCCGCCGGAGGCGGCGGAAGGGTCGTGGTCCTTGGCGGTGGCCGCGGGTCCGGCCGCCCGCACGTGGAGCGTCAGTCCGTCCGCCCGCTCGATCACGGCGAGGCATCCGGCGGGGATGGCGGTGGCCGCCACGGCGGTCCAGTCGGCGCCCTTGAACTCCACCCGTCCGTCGCGATGGTCGGGAGCGATGTCGCGGGTGACGCGGACCTCGCGGCCGGCGTACTCGTCGAGGTTGACGCCCGGGTCCTGCGTCCCGGTCTCGAAGCCATGGAAGCGCGACGCCAGCCGCCCACGGAGCACGAGCAGCATGGCCACCGAGGCGATGGCCCAGACCAGCAGCTGGGAGGCGATGCCCGGCGTCAGGCCCGCCCAGGTGGTCAGCGCCACGATCCACGCGCCCACGCCGAAGAAGACCACGATCACGCCAGGGGCGGCGAACTCGAGCAGGATCAGCAGCAGGCCGGCCAGGAACCAGATCAGGGAAGTGGGAAGGTCCATCTCGACTCCATCCGCTGAGGGCGATCCGGATACCCGCGCCTGGACACGGATATTCAGCGATGGAGGATCCTGGCCCCGGAGGCGCCGCCACGGCAAGCAGGAATCTGGTGGGAACGGCCGCCGGCCAGGTCAGCGGGGGTCGGCGGCGTCGCCTCCGAGCATGCGTCCGTCGGCTCGCGAGGCGGTGTCGCGACCCAGGACGCCCTGCAGGTAGATCATCTGGACGAGCACCATGACCACCACCGCCATGGGGCCAGCCAGGAGCAGGCCGAGGATGCCGAAGTACATGCCCATGACGATCTGCACGACGATGGTCAGCACCGGGGGCAGCGACACCACCCGGCGGGCCACCAGCGGCGTGACCAGGTAGGTCTCGAACGCCTGCACCGCGCCGTAGAGGATCACCACCCAGAGCATGGTGCTGACGCCCTGGACCAGCCCCAGGACGAGGGCCGGCAGCACCGCCAGCACCGGCCCCAGGTTGGGCACGAACGCCAGCGCGGCGGCCAGCAGGGCCAGGGGCACGGCCAGGGGCAGGCCGAGGATCACCAGGCCGATCCAGGTGAGGAGCCCCACCACCACGATGCCCACCAGACGGCCCAGGAGCCAGCGCAGCAGGGAGATCTGCAGCTCGAGCAGGACCTGGCGGACCCGCCGGTGGAAGCGGTCGGGAAACAGTCGCACGAGCCCGTCGGTGTAGGTCCGCGGCGAGCTGGCGAGATACAGGCCGATGAAGAGTACCACGAACAGGCTGGCCAGGCCGCCGAGGGTGGTGGAGAAGAAGCCCCGGGCGCGGTCGATGGCGTCGTCGAGGCGCCCCCGCAGATCCGACATCTCCGGCATCACGCCCAGCAGCTCGCGCCCCCACGACCGCTCCGAGAGCGACTGCTGGAGCCTGTCCAGCGACGTGGCGATCTCCTGGCCGAGCTGCGCGAACTCGCCCACGGACTCGGGGATGATCACCGTCGCGACGGCGACGACCGCTCCCAGGAAGACCGCCATGAACACGAAGAGCGACCATCCCGGTCCCAGGGGCGTGCGGCCGGCGATCCAGTCGGCGCAGCCGCGCAGCAGCACGGCGACGAGGATGCCGGCGAAGACCAGCAGCAGCACGCTGGCCGCGGAGATGACCAGCGCGGCCGCGGCCGCCAGGCAAGCCACGGCGGCGACGGCGAGGCCCACCCGCCAGGCGAACTCCTGACGCTCGTGGTCGTCGGGATCACCGATGGCGATCCTCCTCTGCTGCCGGTGGCGCGGCCGCCGGATGATCAGGCTGGGAGCTTCCGGCCCCCCGGTTCGCCCGGTCCTTGAGCCGGCGCCCGAAGCGCAGGGTCGCGTAATTGATGGCGGCCAGCACGATCGCGATCTCGAACCGGTCCAGGGCCACGGCGATGCCGATGGCGCCGGTGCTCCAGATGCTGGCGGCCGTGGCCGTGCCGGTGACGCCGTCGTCCTGCTTGAGGATGGCGCCGCCGCCGATGAAGCCGATGCCCGTGATGATGCCGTAGATCACCCGCGCGTGGGCATCGGCCGCGGCGCCGAGGAAATGCAGGCTCGCGAGCATGTAGGCGCAGGCCCCCACCGCCACCAGCGGGAAGGTGCGCACGCCGGCGCTGCGGGCGCGCGCCTCGCGATCCCAGCCGATGGGCAGCGCGAGCACGTAGGCGATGGCCAGGTGCACCAGGTGGCCGATGGCCTTGGCGCCGTCGATTTCGAACTCGCCGAACACGTCCCAGCCTCCGTTCTGGTGCGGCGCAGCGCCCCTGACCACGGGCGCGCCTCGCTCCATGACCAACGCAAGCCCCACCCCCGCGAAGCGGCAACCCGGGCAGCGGCCGGGCCCATGCCCCATGGCGACTCCGGACGCTATGCCTATGGTCGGTACATGGACACCACGTTCCTCCTGGTCCGTCCCCGCGGGCCGAACCGGAAGCGCAGACACCATGACGTTTTCCCTGGGTGAAGTCCTGCTCCTGCTGCTGACCATCGCGGCGATCGTGCTGGTGGTGATGGTCGCGCGGGCGATCCCACGCTTCAGCGCCGCCGCGGAC